>CAZCCS010000006.1:0-8635 GCA_964497005.1 uncultured Acidimicrobiaceae bacterium
CCAGGATCACAACGGCTTCACCCACCAGGACCCGGGATTCCTCGATGTCGTGGTGAACAAGAAGGCCACCGTTACACGCGTTTATCTACCTCCGGACGCAAATTGCCTCCTGTCGGTAGCTGACCACTGCCTGCGAAGCCGCCAGTATGTGAACGTGATCGTTGCCGGTAAGCAGCCGGCATTGCAGTACTTGGCCATGGAGGAAGCCGTCCTCCACTGCACTCGGGGGCTCGGCATTTGGGATTGGGCGGGCACCACCGACGGGGAGCCGGACGTCGTGCTGGCCTGCGCGGGAGATGTCCCCACGCTCGAGACACTCGCGGCCGCCGCACTCCTGCGTGAGCACCTGCCTGATCTGGCCGTCCGGGTGATCAACGTGGTGGACCTGATGCGTCTGCAGCCGGACTCCGAGCACCCGCACGGGCTCCCCGACCGCGAGTTCGATGCGCTGTTCACGCGGGATCGCCCGATCGTGTTCGCCTTCCACGGCTACCCCGCTCTGGTTCACAGGCTCACTTACAGGCGCACCAACCACGATGGGATGCACGTTCGGGGATACAACGAGGAGGGTACGACCACGACGCCGTTCGACATGGTGATGCTGAACGACCTCGACCGCTTCCATCTCGTCATCGACGTGATCGATCGGGTTCACGGACTAGGCGAGCAAGCGGCGAGCCTCCGCCAGCACATGGAGGATGAGCGCCTCCGTCATCGCGCATACACGCGAGAGGTCGGAGACGATCCGCCAGACATACGTGACTGGGTGTGGCCGGGACCGACACCCGGCACCTCCAGTTGAGGATCCTCGTAGTCAACGCCGGCTCCAGCAGCCTGAAGCTCAGCCTGCTCGGGTCCGACGATCGTCTGCTGGCTGACCGGGAGCTCGACGCAGCGAAGGGCCAAATCGAAGACCGCGCGCTGGAATCGTTTATCGCAGGTCTAGGGCAGATCGCTGCGGTCGGCCACCGGGTGGTCCACGGAGGGGAGCGCTTCTGCGAACCAGTGATCATCGACAAGGACGTCGAGGGCGAACTGCGTGGGCTTAGCGACCTCGCTCCCCTACACCAGGCCAAGTCATTGATGGCTCTCGACGCCGTCTCTCGGTTACTTCCGTCCGTCCCTGCGGTGGCTTGCTTCGACACCGCGTTCCACACGACCATGCCACCATCCGCGTTCACCTATGCCCTGCCGGCCCCGTGGCGTGAGCGGTGGTCGCTTCGAAGGTACGGCTTTCATGGCCTCTCTCACGCTTACGCATCGAGGCGGGCGGCCGAGTTGCTGGGGACTGAACGGGTGCGGCTCGTCACGTGCCACCTCGGCTCTGGGGCGTCGCTCGCCGCCGTGCGGCACGGCCGTTCCGTGGACACCACGATGGGATTCACGCCGCTGGAAGGACTCGTCATGGCCACCCGGTCCGGGAGCGTGGATCCCGGGCTGGTGCTGTGGCTCCTCGAGCACACCGGACTCGGAGAGCGCGATCTGGCGGAGGCACTCGAACACGAGTCCGGACTTCTGGCGCTGGGAGGCACTTCGGACATGCGCGAGGTGCTGAGCCGCCGGGAAAGCGGAGACGCGCGGGCAACTCTGGCGTTCGATGTCTACATCCACAGGTTGCGCGGGCAGATCGCCGCGATGGCCGCGGCGATGGATGGCCTCGATGGTTTGGTTTTCACCGGTGGAGTAGGCGAGCGATCGGCCACCGTGCGTGAGCAGGCCTGCCTTGGCCTCCGGTTCCTCGGGGTCGCCCTCGACAGTTCTGCGAACTCGACGGGTACCGACGATCGGGACGTGAGCGACCCACGCGCCTCCTCCACCCGGGTACTCGTCGTCAGGGCGCGCGAAGACCTGGAAATCGCCCGCCAGGTGCGCGAGGCGCTCGGCTCGGCTCCCCGATAGCCGCCGAAACGCTTACGGCTGCTTGCCGCCGTCGACCCACTGCTGGAACAGGTCCACCCTGGCCGCGGGCCAGGCCCCGTCGCAAGGCATATTGCCGGCGCGAAGACTCCCGAGGATGGCGCCAGCCCGAGCGCTCACATCCTCAAAGGACCACAGATCGAACCTGGATGACATGGATTGCTGATCCTTCTGCCGGAACAGCGGCTTGATGTCCTTCGCGAAGCTCAACGTTTGTTGTGAGCCGCCAGTTTCTGCCATCCGAGGACTCCTCTTGTGAATGTAGTTTCTTAGCCGTTGCCCCCCATGAGCTCCATGAGGTACTCGGGGGTTATTCCGTAGGGCGCCAGGAACCGTTTCAGCTCAGCCTCATCGACGTTCTCGGGCAAGTTCTTCTGGACGTCATCTGCGACGGACCCGAGGCCAGCTCTTCGCAAAACCCCCACTACCTCTGCACGACTGTGTGGCATCGGGTTCCTCCCTGGACTGTGGGGCGGTACAGACACATTAACGACAGGTCGTTCCTTCCGGTGGCCGAAGAGTGCCGTAGATTTCTTCTGCATGGCTGACCCCGTCACCGTCGCATCGGAGAATCGTGTTGCCGGCTGCGAACTCTGCGAGGCCGCCCGCCTCACAGACTGGTTCCACGAAGACGAGGTCTGCTGGATTGCCGATTGCGAGATCTGCTACGTACCGATGGTCGTTTGGCGCCACCACGGAACAACGCCGCCTCCCGACGAGCTGTCGCACATGCACGACCGGCTCGCTCGGGTTGCGGCGGAACAGCTAAGCGTCGAGCACTACCTCGACGACAATATGCGCAACATTCCCGATCACTACCACGCCCACGCTCGCCCTCGAGGCGGCTTCTTCGGTCACGGCTGGAGACGAGGCGGTGACGCAGGGGGTCCTCACTGAAACCGTTGGACCTCGGGACTCCTTTAGGCGAGGAACTTCGCTAGCGCGCTGTTGACCTGGTCGGCGTGGGTCCAGGGAATGGCGTGGGGACCACCGTCGATGACGACCAGTTCAAGGTCTTTGACCATCCTGGGCAGTCTTTGACCGGTCTTGGAGAGGGGGAGGACCTGGTCTTCGTCGCCTTGTATGACCAGCATCGGGACGTCGATCTTCGGCAGATCGGCACGAAAGTCGGTCTCCCAGGTCGAGATGCACGCCACCGCGGCGGTCGCCGAAGCGGTAGCGGCAAGGTTCCAGCTGGACTGGTAGGCCTGGTCGCTGACCAGGGTGCCGCGCAACTTGCCGAAGTTGTAGAAGCTGTCCAGGAACCCCTTCATCCATGCGGGGGTGTCCTGGCGGGCGGCTTGAATGAACCCGTCGAACACGCTGGCAGGCACACCGTCAGGGTTGTCGTCCGCCTGGAGCAGGAATGGCGGGATCGGGGCGACCAGGACTCCCCCAGCGACGCGTCCCGACCCGAATCGGCCAAGGTAGCGGGTCACCTCGCCGGTTCCCATCGAGTGGCCGACCAGGGTGACGTCCCCCAGGTCGAGGGTGTCCATCAGGATCCGCAGGTCATCAGCGAAGGTGTCGTAGTCATAGCCTGTGGTCGGTTGGCTGGACTTTCCGAACCCGCGGCGGTCGTAGGTGATGACCCGGTAACCGGATTCCAGCAGCATCGGGACCTGCTTGTCCCAGCCTCGCCCACTCAGCGGGTAGCCGTGGATGAGGACGACCGGACGCCCCGAGCCATGGTCCTCGTAGTACAACTCGATGGGGCCAGAGTTCTCCCGGCCCACGTTGAAGTAAGGCATAACACTCTCCGTTTCGATTCGCCGGCAGCTGTTGGGTCGCCGCTGCCACGGCTGCGACCGGCAAGAGCAGCGTCCGTCTTCCGGCTGCTCCGTCGCACCCGTGGAACCCACTGGTCCTCCAGTTACTGTTCCCCGCACCGGAGGATACGTTGGACACGGATGCGCAATGGGTCGACCCGGGTCGAGTGGCGCCGTTCGTCGTGTGGGCCGGATCGGAAGAGACGCCAACTTCGAAACTGCTTCGAAACTGCTCATTAGTAAGAAGGAGGAGCAGATGCAATACACACAGCTGGGAAAGACCGGCTTTGAAGTCTCCAAGCTCGCCCTGGGCACCTGGGCGTTCGGCGGCGACTGGGGATCTTTTGACCAAGACGAAGCCAAGGGCACGATCCGCGAAGCGATCGAACTGGGAGTGACGTTCTTTGATACCGCCCAGGGGTACGGGTTCGGAGTGTCTGAGCGGCTTCTTGGGGAAGCCCTCTGGAGGGTCGCCCGCCGCGAGGACGTCGTGGTCGCCACCAAAGGCGGTCTCCGTATGGAGGACCAGAAGCTCGTTCGCGACGCCAGTGCGAAGTGGCTGAGGGAAGGCGTCGACTCGAGCTTGCGAAACCTGGGGACTGATTACATCGACGTGTACCAGGTCCACTGGCCCGACCTCCACACGCCGGCGGATGAGACCGCCGAAGCGTTAGAGGCGCTTGTATCGGAGGGAAAAATACGACACGTAGGTGTGTCGAACTACACCGTCACGGAGATGGACGACCTCGCTAGGCACGGACGGGTCGAGACGCTTCAGCCTCCCTATCACATGTTTCACCGGGATATCGAAGAGGAGATACTCCCCTACGCCCAGGACCACGGCATCGGCGTCCTGGTCTACGGGCCGCTCGCTCACGGCCTGCTCGCCGGGCGCATGACACCCGAGACCACTTTCCCTTCGGACGACTGGCGCAGCCATAGCCCGGACTTCAGCGGTCGGCGCTTCGCCACCAACCTCGCAGTAGTGGAGCGACTCAAGCTGTACGGTCAAAACCGGGGAATTCCGCTTGCCCAACTCGCATTGGCCTGGGCGATTTCGCACCCGGCAGTCCACGTTGCGATCGTCGGGGCGCGCCGACCGTCGCAACTCGCCGCGCTTTCTGGTGCGGCGGAGATCCAGATCTCCGGTTCCGACCGGCAGGAGATCGACCTCATTCTCGGAGACTCCGTGCGAGTTGCGGGCCCATCGCCCGAAGGCATGTGAAGCCGCTCACGTCGGAGCGGCCTTAAGTCGCTCGTCATCGGTTTGGGCGCCGCCGCTTTGGGGTTCGGCGTTGGGCAGCTCTTTCACACGGGCTGATCCGCCAGAATCTGATCGTGCCAAACGATTCGACGCAGGACACGGTCCTCCCGCGATGAGGCGCCACCAGCGAGGGCCCCGGCGCTCGGCGTCGGTCAAGTCGTACCTGCGACAAACCAGGGTGGCGGCGGCCCTCGCCCTCGTCGCATTGGTCGCGGGCATCGTCTCCGACAGCACAAACGCGGGCTTTTGGGCGCGACACAGCCTGCTCGCCGGCCTGGCGGCCAGCGTTATCGTCGTCATGCTTTCAATCGGGGTCGTCAACGAGGTGATCGAGCGGAGGAAACGTCAGCGATGGAGCGTCCTCGCCCAGTACGTCATGTTCGAGTTGGTGCGAAACGCCCGGATGATCTGGTCCGGCATCCTGGATGTGGCCGGCGTACTACCAGCTAAGGTCAATGAGCAGGAGTACGTGGCAGCTGGCTCCCAGATCGTTCGCGACACTCCCCGACTGACCGCCGCAGTCCGCGAACTCATCTCGAACGACGATGGCCAAGCGCGCTTACACACCGAGGTTTCCTTCCTCGCCGAGCACGCTGACGAAATGCTCGGCCGATGGGCGGCGGTGATGCTCGACTCCGACGTGTACGCGGAGATCATCGATCGCCACGTAGAACTCGCGGGCGACGTGGCGTGGATCGGCGGTGTCCTTGACAACGCAAGTCCACCCGACGATCTCCGCAAACACAGGAGATCGCGAAGCAGTCCGGCCGTTCAGATCGAGAGTGACCTCAGCCCGGAGTGGCTCGCCGACCGGATCGTTGTTATCACCCAGCTCGCTGAGGCTCTCGATCGAGGAACCCTCGATCTCGCCCTGCGGATTGTGCCAGTCGAATGGTGGCAAGGAAGACTCGGCACCGCCAAGCCACCCGCCGGCGACGGCTCCGCCTCGCCCCCCAGCTACGGCGTATAGATCGCCACCCATCCCCACTAGATAGGTCGCGAGTTACCAGCGTGGTTCGTGTGGGGTTGTAACCGCACCAGCTATCAGATCGCAGGCTCGTTGCCTGCAGGCGTTTGTGGGCCAACGTGCGAATCCGACAGCCCCCCTGCCGGAGGATCCATTCGGTCGTCAGAAAGGGATTCCAAGTACATGTCCACGTTGCGGTCCACGAGCAACTTCTCCCGGAGAACCCACGGCGCTGACGGCTCGCAGTCAAACGCCGACGACGCGGTTTTACGGCCACATCGTCAACGAATGCGTCACGGCACAACGACTATCGGGAAGCTGGACCGGCGAGCAAGCGTGATCGGCACACTGAAGGCCAGTCGATGGTCACTACCCACGACGATCACAACTGTCCGGGAAGGTCCACCTTCGCGGGCGATCACTCGGGCTGCTTCGATAAGTTCTTCAGCCACCGCGCCGCTCGTGGTTCGCAAGCGCCAAGGCTGCTTTTCCGCGTCCAATAGCGAGCGAATCTCGTAGTGGAGGTCGGTCTTCGCCGACCCGAGACTGTCCACCACGTCGGCAGCGGGCTTAGAGGACTCTTCATCGCCACCCTCGGTCGGTCTTACATAGACGACCTCAATCCATCCTTGTCGGTCTCCAAGGATTCGCCCGGCACCTGCCAGTGCCCGACGGGCGGGATCTGATCCCTCGTACCCGACCACCAACACAAGGGAACCTGGTTGGTCGTGTGCCTCCACGCCGACCCCCTGCACTCGATTTCTGCGAACGGGAGGAAGTCCCGGTACAAGTCAGCATAGAGCCACTTGAACTCGGAATACCGAAGCTACATGGACGCCATGCCATATATGTATGGATCCCAAGCGCTCATGATGGCAGGGCACCGCGAGCGGCCCGTTTAGGCTTTCTTGCGCGTCCAACCACGAACGGAGCTTCCGATGACCGCCTTGATGACGTTGGAGCACGCCGGTGGGGACGAGCCCCTTTTTGATACGGCCAACTACAGTCGGCGGTGGTGGGTTCTCGCTGTGCTGGGGATCGCGCAGTTGATGGTCATTCTCGACAGCACCATCGTTAACATCGCCCTCCCCACTGCGCAGCATGATCTCCATTTCTCCAACGCCGATCGCCAGTGGATCGTTACTGCTTACTCGCTTGCCTTCGGCACCCTGCTCCTCCTCGGGGGGCGAATCGGGGACATGGTGGGACGCAAGCGGGCGCTCATCATCGGTCTGGTCGGATTCGCTGTAGCGTCAGCCATCGGGGGCGCTTCGGTCAACTTTGCGATGCTCGTCATCGCCCGGACTGTGCAGGGTGCTTTTGGGGCCCTGCTCGCCCCTTCGGTGCTGGCCCTCTTAACCACCACATTCACTGATCCTGATGAGCGTGGGCGGGCCTTCGGGATCTATGGAGCTATCGCCGGTGCAGGCGGCGCAATAGGGCTCCTTCTCGGCGGAATCCTCACCTCCTACGCCTCGTGGCGGTGGACGCTCTTCGTCAACCTCGTATTTGCTGCCGCCGCCACTGCCGGTGCCGTGCTGTGGCTAAAAACCGACGAGGGAGTTGACCACGATCCCCTCGACCTGCCCGGTCTATTCCTCGTGGCCGGCGGTCTGTTCTCAGTCGTGTTCGGCTTCTCGCACGCCGAAACCACGTCATGGGGTAATCCGGTCACCATCGGCTTCCTCGTGGCGGGGGTGGTCCTGCTTGGTGCATTCGCCTACTTCGAGACCAGGGTGAAGTATCCGCTCCTACCGCCGCGGGTCGTGCTCAGCCGAACACGGGGCGGATCGGTGTTGGTGATGCTTTTTGCCAGCATCGGGCTGTTCGGCGTGTTCTTGTTCTTGACCTATTACTTGCAGTCCACGCTGGGTTTCAGCCCGGTGAAAACCGGCGTCGCGTTCCTCCCTCTCGTAGCCGCCTTGGCCGCGACCGCCCAGGTGTCCAATCAGATCCTGTTGCCACGGTTCGGACCCAAGCCGATCGTGCCGATCGGGTTGCTCCTCGCTGCTGCGGCGCTCTTCGGGCTCCACTTGGTCGGGTTGCATTCCTCGTACGTCAGCCACGTGCTCCCCTATCTCCTTCTGTTGGGAATCGGGTTCGGCCTGAGCGTCGCCCCCGCCTTCAGCACCGGCACCCTGGGGTTGGCACCCGCTGATGCCGGTGTGGGATCGGCCACCCTGAACACGGCGCAACAGGTGGGGGGATCCATCGGTACCTCGCTGCTCAACACACTGGCCGCCGGTGCTGCCACGTCCTACTTGATCGGTCGGGCACTGACCCCAGCCAATCGCCAGGCAGCCCTGCTGCATAGCTACACCACGGCATTCCTTTGGTCGGCATTGATCTTCGTGGTCGGCGCGATCGTTGCCGGCTTTGTGTTCCAGCGCGGCGGCCTCGCCGCGTTGGCATCCGAAAACTCAGAAGCGAGTGTCGACCCTGGACCAGAGGCACCACTTCGAACGCATGTCTGTCGCGTACGAATAGCTTGTCGGTAAGTTCTCTTGCTCTCGAGGACCGATGAGATTTGAGGGCGCTTATCGTCTGTCCGGGTATGGCTGAACTGTTCGCAACTGGAATTCAGATGGGTGAGTCCCCGCGGTGGCACGACGGACGGTTCTGGATGTGCGACTGGATGGCCGGTGAAGTTTTGGTCTTCGACGCCGACGGGAACCGTGAGGTGGTGGCCGAAGTGAAGGGCCTGCCGTTCTCGATCGA
>CAZCCS010000006.1:8735-24619 GCA_964497005.1 uncultured Acidimicrobiaceae bacterium
CCGACGGGAACCGTGAGGTGGTGGCCGAAGTGAAGGGCCTGCCGTTCTCGATCGATCCCGAACGGGATGGTTGTACTCGGCGACGACACGCTCATCGTGGCCGAGTCGCACGCGGATCGGCTGACCGCTTGGACGATCACCGACGCCGGCGAGCTGGTCGACCGGCGGGTGTGGGCCGACCTCGGTCCGGGTTCAGCGCCCGACGGCATCTGCGCCGACGCCGAGGGCGCGATCTGGTATGCCAGCGTTCCCGGGCAGCGCTGTTCCCGCGTTGCACCGGGCGGCGAGGTGCTCGACACGGTTGAGGCCGATCGAGGCTGTTTCGCCTGCATGCTCGGCGGCGACGACGGCCGAACGCTGTACATCGTGGCCAACCACTACAGCGGCGCCGGCGCCTCCGACGGTATCGTGCTCGTTCAACCGGTTGCCGTGGCGCACGCCGGGTGCCCCTGAGGGAACGGCGAAACCTACGAGGTCCGGAGGGTCGAGCATGGCCTCGAGCTCGCGCACGGCCGCCGAGGTTCGGTCGTGGTCGCCTGGCGAACCTCGAGGCCAGCTCGCTGCGACTGTGAAGTGCTCTATGACGCCGAGGCCAGCTGCTTGTCGGAGTCGCTGCTGCTAATTGATAGCTTGCGCGGCTTGGCCGCCTCGCGCACAGGGATTTTCAGGGTGAGAACCCCGGCGTGGTAATCAGCCGCGATGGCGTCGGCGTCGAGGGTTTCGCCCAGAAATAGTTGCCGGGAGAAGGATCCGCTCGGCCGCTCGCTGACGATCATCTCGGCGCCGTCGGGTGAGATCTGGGGGCGATCTGCCCGTATGGTGAGCACGTTCTGCTCGACGGTCAACTCGATCGAGTCGGGGTTGATCCCCGGCAGGTCGAAATGCACGTAGAAGTCCGTTCCCTTGCGGTAGGCGTCCATGGGCATCGCCGCCGGGCGTGCCACCGTTCCGAAAACCTGCTGAGTGAGCCGGTCGAGGTCACGGAATGGATCGGTTCGCATCAGCATGGTGGAGTCCTCCTTCCTGGTCGCTGTTATTCCACCGCTGATTCCGTTGCCTTACTTGCCTCCTAGGAGGCAAGTGTTATGATAGCAATCTATCGAAAATCTGCAAGAGGCGACTTAGGTTATGGGATACGAGCACGGCAATGGAGACCGGATGTACCGGCGGCTGCAAGTTGGACCTGAGGCGTCGGACCAGGAGGTTCGCCGCGCTTACCTCCGACTCGCCCACGAGGTGCACCCTGACGCCAACCCCGAAGACCCAGAGGCCGCTCGCCGCTTCCAGGAGATCACCGAGGCCTATCAGATTCTCAGCAGGCCCGAGCGCCGCGCCCGCTACGACCAGGCACGGCGTGATCTAAGCAATCAGACGCCGTGGCCAATTGCGACGGAGCCAGGCCTCCCCGCTTCGCCGCCAACGGCTGGACTCGATGGTCGTGTCGCCACCGGCGCGCCGACGGTGATCGGAGCAGGGCTTTCCCCTTCCGGCTCGGCGTATCTGGTTGCCGGACCCGTGCGAGTCGTTCCTTCCGGGGTGGCGCCCGACGGTCAACCGCGCGACACAGGCGGTGAAACCAGCTCATGGATCGAGGCGATCTGGTCATGGTGGAGGTCGTAATGACGGACTGGCCCGACGCAGATCACGGTGTTTACGCCATCTCGGTAGCCGCCCAGTTGTGCGGGCTTCACCCCCAAACCCTGCGCGTCTATGAACGGGAAGGCCTGGTCGACCCCGACCGCAGCGCCGGAGGCACGCGCCTCTACAGCGGGCACGACGTGCAAAGGCTGCGAGAGATCGCTGCCTTGACCGACACAGGGATCAACGTCGCCGGCGTCAAACGGATCCTGGAGCTCCAAGAAGAAGTTCGCCGCCTACAAGCCCAAGTCGACCGCTTGAACTCCAAAGTCACGACGCACCAGGAAACGAGCACATAGCTACAAAGCCACACCAAGACACCAATTCAGCGTTGCCCTGAAGCTCACTCATGCCTCGGGGTTCGTCGAGGCGCTCCAGGTATGCGTCGATGTCGGCCGCCGACAATTAAATTAGAGAGGACGGTAGCGAAGGTGTACGACGCCGTTGCCGAATCGGCGCTCGCCGAGGAGCGCGAGTTCGACGCGGGTGTCCGTCGGCAGCGCCGGCTTGCCCCCACCGAGGACGACAGGCCAGATGAACAGGTGGCACTCGTCAACCAGCCCCGCCTTGAAAGCCTGTGCCGCGAGGTTGGGACCTCCCACCATGAGATCGCTTCCGGCCTCGGCCTTAAGGTCGCATACCGCGCCGGGGTCGAAGTGGCGTTCGAGCCGGGTGTTAGCAGTTGACACCGCGGCCAGGGTCGTGGAGTACACGACTTTGTCCGCCGCCTGCCATACGTTCGCGAAGTCGCGCATGAGGTCCGACTGCGCGGCCAGGGCGGCATCGGTTTCCCAGACGGCCATCGTGTCGTACATGCGCCGCCCATAGAGGTACGTGCCCGCGGACCGCATGAGGTCAGTGATGAACGCGAACACATCCTCGTCCGGTGTGGCCCAGTCAAAGGCGCCGCGTTCGTCCTCGGTACAGCCGTCGAGGGACACGTTCGACGCATAGATCAGCCTGGCCATTGCCACTCCGACATCGCCGCCGCCGCATCTCGACGACCTTGTTGTCCGACCTTAGCTGTCTCTCGGACGATGATCGCACTTCGTCGAAGCCGGCCACCGGATCGTTGCCCGAAGTTCCCTAGCTTGGGCGGTGAACGCGGAGGCCGACGGATGGGTCACTCGTGGTCGGCGACGTACTCGTCCGGGTCGATGTCATCACCCGAGACACCGCGAGCGCCTCGGTGCTCGGCATGGAACGCGACCCACTCGACCCCCAGCCGATCACGGAGGTCCTGGTCGCTGTGCTCGCGGAAGTCGGGGATGACGTCGCGCTCTTCCTCCGCCAGGTGGTCGTCGTTCGCCTTACGGCAGGCCCGGACCGCCTCCCACCAAGCGTGGCTGTCTGGCGCGGCGCCTGTCGCGGCCCGGATCGCGTCGCGGATCTCGTTGTGGTCGCCGATCGCGTCATTGGTCTCATCGGGCGCCCCGGTGCTGCCGCGCTTCAACAGCACTGGATAGAAGATCTCCTCCTCCGCGCTGGCGTGAACCTCGAGGAGGTCGGCAAGCGGCTGCCACGCGGCGGCAACGGTCCTGGCATCTCCGGAGGGGCGCACGTCCCACAGCGCGATGAACTGGCGGCGGAACTGTTCGTGCTCGGCGAGGATCAGGTCAGTGATGTCGGGGTCGCCCAGTGTGCTCATGGCGCCGAGTATCCTCCATCGCGAACGCCTTCTGGCGGCAGTCTGACCTTCACGGCGGTCCGCTGTATCAGGGTGATCGCTTCCGGTTTGCGTTGACTTACGCTCCGTAACTCAGCGGACAGTTACCCCCTGCTGCGTTCTTATCCGCTGGCATCTGGCGTTGTGCGTAGGCTGCAGATCTCAGACATGACGCGATCGAGGCCCCTCATCGCCGCCTCCGCATCGATTACGCCCGCATGCCATGCCCTCAGCAGTTGTGAGGCAGTCACTGCAACCAGCATCGCATCACAAGTGAGCTCGAGGTCTGTCACTTCGGAGTTCCCCTTCGCCATTTCATCGGACTCCTGACAATCCCCAAGCAGCATTCGTGTAGCCCTTTTCGATCACCATTGTCATCTTCGAGGAGGGGCGGCCGCTGTCGCATCCGGGTGTCCCTAGCTCGTATGCCTAGTCGTCGTCTCTGAGGCGTTGGACAAGGACCGGACCCAGGTGTTCGAAGCAGCGCGTGGTCGCTATAGAAGGGCGTTGGTCCGCACCGGATTGGTCACTCCCAAAGGTGAAAGAAGGTCCGTATCGAGCGCCGAGACGGTTAAAGTTGTTGCATGGTCGGGCACCGCTCCGCCCATTCGGGGCTGGTGCTTCATGATCGACGCGTTGAGTGCACCGCCTTGGACAGGTTGCTCGAGGCCGCGCGGGCTGGGCGGAGCGGCGTGCTGCTCGTTCGGGGGGAGCCGGGGATCGGTAAGACGGCGCTCTTGGATTATTTGATGCGGTCTGGGTCGGACCTCAGGGTGGTTCGGGTAACCGGAGTGGCTTCCGAGAAGGAACTGGCGTTCGCCGCGCTGCATCAGTTGTTTGCCTCGATGTTGGATCGGCTGGAGCGAATCCCAGGTCCCCAACGGGCAGCGCTCGCAACCGCATTTGGGCTCCAGGACGGGCCCGTGCCTGATCGGTTTCTCGTGGGTCTGGCGGCGCTCGGCCTGCTGTCGGAGGTGGCAGAGCAGCGCCCGCTCGTGTGCGTAGTCGATGACGCGCAGTGGCTCGACAAGGCATCGGCTCAGACGCTGGCATTCGTGGCGCGGCGGCTGTTGGCCGAGTCGGTGGTCATGGTGTTCGCCGCCCGTGAGCTGACCGACGAGCTAAGAGGACTGCCGGAATTGGTCGTCGAGGGTCTGACCGAGAGCGACGCCAGCGAGCTGCTTGCTTCGGTTATTCGCTGGCCGTTAGATGAGGGGGTCCGTGCCCAAATCCTGGCCGAGACTCGTGGTAACCCTCTGGCGCTGATCGAATTGCCGCGGGGACTCTCGCCAGCTCAGCTGGCGGGTGGGTTCGGTTTGGCCGGCGCGCTATCGCTAGCGGGCAGGATCGAGGAGCGCTTCCTCCGGCGGATCGAGGCTCTGCCAGAGGACAGCGCGTTGTTGTTGTTGTTGGCGGCGGCCGAGCCGATCGGTGATCCTGCCCTCTTGCGCCGGGCGGCCACGCTTCTGGGGATTGAGGGCTCGGCTTTCGGGCCAGCGGAAGCTACCGGCCTCATCGAGATAGGGCAGCGGGTGCGGTTTCGCCATCCGCTGGTGCGCTCAGGCATTTACCGAGCCGCGTCCAGTGAGGAACGACGGCAGGTGCACCAGAGTTTGGCCCAATCGACAGACGTTGTCGTCGACCCGGACCGGCGCGCATGGCATCTGGCGGAAGCAGCGGTGGGTCCTGACGAGGATGTCGCAGCGGAACTCGAGCGTTCAGCAGAGCGGGCCCAGGCACGTGGGGGATTCGCCGCTGCTGCTGCGTTTCTGGAGCGGGCCACCGCGTTTACAGTCGAACCCTTGCGACGGACTGAGCGCGCAATCTCGGCGGCTCAGGCCAAAGTCCTTGCGGGAGCTCTGGACGTCGTACCCAGTCTGCTAGCCACTGCCGAGGCGAGTCCACTCACCGAACTGCAGCTCGCCCGAATCAAGCTCGTGCGGGCTCAGCTGGCGTACGTGACGAGCCGTGGCAACGATGCGGCTCCGCTGCTCCTGAGCGCCGCCGAGTTGCTAGAGCCCATCGCTCCCGAGCTTGCCGGGGCGACCTACCTCGACGCCCTTTCCGCCGCGATATTTGCGGGCCGCTTCGCCGCCAACGGAGGCTCCATCGCTGATGTCATGGAAGCCGCGGGTGCTGCGCGGCGCGACGCGCCTAGCGCGCCGGATCGCTTCCTCGATGGCCTGGCGACCGCCTTCAGTCATGGATACATCGCGGGTTTGCCAATCTTGCGTGAAGCGCTCGTGACAATTGAAAGCGAGCCCACACACCCAGAGCAGCACGCCGGATCAGTTCACAACGCCCAAGAGGGCTATGCGTTCCTCGCGGCGATACACACATGGGATGACGACGCGACCTGGGTGGTCGCCCATCGGTGGGCCAAGATTTGCCGCGAGGCCGGCGCGGTTACAGAACTGCCTCTGGCCCTTACCTCGCAAGCGCTGGCACTCCTCTTGTCCGGCGACATCGCCGGTGCGGCGTTGCTCACTGAGGAACTGGGGGCAGCAGCCGAGGCGATCGGGATCGGCTTCGGGCCCTACGCAGCGATGGGCGTCGCAGCATATCGGGGAGACGAAAGTGCGGCGCTCGCCCTGATCGAAGCGGGCATATCGGAAGCATCGCTGCGCGGCGAGGGAAATTGTCTCTCCGCTGGGGAGTGGGCGAAGGCGGTCCTCAAGAACGGTCTCGGCCGTTATGCTCAGGGCCTGGCCGCCGCTCAGCGTGCAAGCGAGGGCCAATGGGAGTTTGTCTTCAGCAACTGGGCGCTGGCTGAGCTGGTCGAGGCCGGCGTGCGTAGTGGGATGACCGAAGCGGCGGCCGAGGCTCATGGTCGGTTGGCAGAGATGGCGGTGGCCAGCGGCACCGATTGGGCCCTGGGAATCGAAGCCCGCTGCCGCGGACTGCTGAGCGAGAAGGACGCCGCCGCCGAGGGTCTATATCGGGAGGCGATCGAGCGGCTGGGACGGACACGTATCAGAACAGAGCTTGCCCGCGCCCACCTTCTCTATGGTGAGTGGCTACGACGCGAACGCCGCCGCTCTGACGCCCGGGAGGAGCTGCGCGCCGCCCATGGCATGTTCAGCATGATGAGTCTGCAGGCGTTTGCGGGGCGCGCGGAGAACGCGCCCGCAAACGTAGTGTCCTTACGCGACAACAAATTACCCCTCAGGAGCTCCAGATTGCCCGACTGGCTCGCGAAGGGATCTCCAATCCCGACATCGGCGCCCGCCTCTACATAAGCCCGCGCACGGTTGAGTACCACCTCGGTAAGGTTTTCACCAAGCTTGGTATCAGCTCTCGCCATGAACTTGCTCGGGTGCTGCCAACGGAACCCGGCGCCACGCTAGCCTCCTAAGCGGGAGGAGATTACGAAGCCGACCCTGCTTCGATGTCGGCACGGAGTTGGAGATAGCCTTCTAGTCCAGGTGTGGCCAATCCGGGATCGTCAGTAAATCCAGTTGGGATCATGACATCGTCCGCGGTCAGATCATGTACAGAGGTTCGCCCGAGCCCGAGCAACGCCGAATCGATTCCCGAGCGCAGGATGTCGATCACGTTTTCGACCCCGGCCTGCCCGTTGGCGGCCAGTCCCCAGAGATACGCACGGCCGATCATTACCGCGCGCGCGCCAAGCGCCATCGCCTTGACCACGTCCCCACCCCGACGAATCCCGCCATCGAGTAGCACCTCCACCTCTCCGCCGACGGCGGTGGCGATGGCGGGCAGCGATCGGATGGTGGCCGGGGCGCCGTCCAGGTCGTTGCCTCCGTGGTTCGACACCGATATCGCGGTTGCACCCGCATCGACGGCCCGCCGGGCGTCATCGACCCGAGTGATGCCCTTAACCATGAAAGGCCCATCCCAAAGCTGGCGCAGCCAGGCCACGTCGTCCCACGATGGGGGCGGCGTGGCCATCCACTCGCCGTAGGCGCCGAAGAAGGTCGGCACCGGCTGGTCCTTTGCGACCATGTTCGGCACCTTCAGGTCCGGAGGGCGCAAGGTCCGTGCATACCGGGCGAGCCACCGCGGCCGGACAATCGCCTGGGGCGCGTACTGGACGATCGTGCGCAAGTTCATGCGCTCCGGGATCTTGGGGCTGCCCCAGTCCCGGCCATTGGCGAACGTCCAGTCAAGGGTCGCAATCAACCCAACCGCGCCGGCGGCGCGGGCCCGCTTCACCCGCGTCTCGATCTCGTCGCGGCCGCCGATCCAGTACACCTGGAACAACGTCTTGGGGTTAGCTGCAGTCACCTCCTCGACCGGTTTGCTGCCGAACGAGCTCAGCCCGACGGCAGTGCCGCGGTTTGCCGCCGCCCGGGCGACAGCGACCTCGCCATCGGGGTGGACGGCCTGCACCCCGGTCGGAGAGAGCACCACGGGCAGCGACACCGATTGGCCCATCACTGTCGTGGAGAGGTCACGCTTGGCCGGAAGCCCCGCCACGAGCGGGGAAAACCCCAACTCGGCGAAGGCCGCCACGTTGCCGGCCAGCGTGACACCCTTTTCCGACCCGGCAACAATCGACCAGTACACCGACTTGGGCAGCTCCTTCTTCGCCCGACGTTGCGCTTCAGCGACTGTCTCAAACCATCCGCTACTCATATGAGTCTCCCTTCCCTGACGCCTATTTGATGGCTGCGCCGGCGTCGACGGACAGCGTCACCCCGGTGATGTACCGGGCATCGTCGGATGCGAGGAACAAGAGCGCCTTGGACACGTCGACCGGCTCAACCCATGGGATGGGCAGCACGTCGAGCTCATCGAAGCGAGGTATCAACATCTCCTTGGTGCGCTGGTCCTCCGAGAGGTCCGGCGCGAAGAGCGCATACGTCGGGGCGTTCTGCGACATGTCGGTATCAACTGTCGTAGGGTTGAGAGTGTTTACGCGAATGAAGTCCGGCGCCAGTTCCAGTGCCATGGTGCGCATAAGTCCGACGATGCCGTGCTTAGCTGCCACGTAGTGGGCAAGATTTTGCTGGCCTTTCAGCCCGGCCAGGGAACTGGTCAGTATGATCGAACCGCCCCGGCCGCCAGCTCTCAGGTGCGGGATAGCGGCTTTAGCGGTGTGCCACACGCCGGTGAGGTCGACATCAATCATGTCCCGCCAAGCATCCTCGGTTATCTCTTCGACCTTGCCGAAGCTGAAAATTCCGGCGTTGGCGCTGACAATGTCGAGATGGCCGAGCCGCTCCACCCCGTCGTCCACGGCCTGCTTGACCGCGTCGTAGTCCCGCACATCGGCCTGCCAGGCGACGATCCGGCGGTCCAGTGCCTCGACCTCCTTCACCGTCTGGTCCAGATCCTCGGGAGTGGACATCGCGTAAGGCACAGAATCGATTTGTCGATCAATGTCGATCGCGATGATGTCCGCACCCTCTTGGGCGAGCGTGACGGCATGGCTTCGGCCCTGGCCGCGCGCCGCCCCAGTGATGAAGGCAACTTTTCCTTCTAGTCGTCCTGTCATTGTCCTACTCCCTTCGTGAGGCCTCTGCTGCATTCAGCACGAGGTGTTGCTCCTACTTTCTGTTTTGATCCGGAACCGATAACCAGCACCCATGCTCGGTGGGATAACGAGAAGCCAGGCAACGCCTTTTCCGTCTTCATTCACCATGGCTATGTTCGGTCAGCGCAGCCACGCTCGCATCCGGGTGTCCCTAGCGCGGATGCCTAGTCGTCGTTCTGAGGCGCGCCAAGGACCCGCTCGCGCTTACGCGTGGAGCTAGCACGCGCCCACCTCGTCTACGGCGAATGGCTCCGGCGAAAGCGCCGGAGCCAGGTACTACGGCACGAGCGTTGGTAGCTATCGTCGCTCTCGTAAACCCGGACGGCAAGAGGGCGATGGTCGGGCGATAGGCGATTATTGGGCGGCGAGTAGCGCCGCGACGGCGACCTCCGCTTCGGGTGCGGCCGGCAGCGCGGCGGGCACGGCGGGGATCGTCGGTAGCTGGCCGTCCGACTCGTAGCGGGTAATGAGCCGGGGATCGATGTAGGACTTGCGTGTGACGGTCGGAGTATCTCCCAGCCAGGTCGCTACACCGCGGATGCCGGCGGTGATGGTGCTCTTGCGGCTGCGGGCGGTTGGCGATGATTCTCCGTTCGCCAGGAACAGCGCCATAAGCACTGTGGCGTTCCAGGTACGGAACTCCTTGGCGGTGAAGTGGCCGCCTGCATTCGCGGAGATGTAGCTGCTCACCTCGTGAGAGTGAAGAGGCCTCCAGATGTCGCCGTCCTGGAAGCAGAACAGTGAGCCGAGGTTGTTGCCGCTTCGGACCAGCGCACGCACCGTCGGGCGGATTACCTCGTCGGCGACCGTGATCATCCGGCGCTTGCCCTCCTTGGCGATGTAGTCGAACAAGATACCGTTGCGCGTTAGCGTAACGTCGCGCTTCTGGAGCGTCGTCGCGCCGTAATGATGGTCCAGCTCGGCGTACTTCTCCCCGCCAATGCGAAACAGCCCGAGATCGATCAGCCGGACCGCGCTTGCGGCAACCCGATCACGGTCGAGGTGGCGGCCGCTGAGATCTCGCACGGTGGCGGTCCGCAGCGCCGGCAGCGCGGCGGCGAACCTGAGCATGTGAGCGAACTTTTGGGTGTCGCGCTGCTCACGCCACAGCTCATGGTAGAGGTACTGGGTCCTACCCCGGCTGTCTACGCCGGTGGCCTGAATATGACCGAGCGGGTCGGGCGAGATCCAAACGTCCTTCCAGCCGGGCGGAATGGACAGCGAACCGATCCGCCACAGAGTCTGGGTGTCCGTGACGTCTCCACCCAAGGGATCGCGGTACCGAAAGCCTTCTCGGCCAGGCTGACGGCTGATCCCGGGGCCGCGCGGCTCGCTACGGACAAGGCCCGCAACCGCTGCCTCCGTAGGCGCTCGCTTCGCCTCTATCGGAACTCACCATTCCCGGCAGCGGAGCGCGCCACACAATGTGTCCTCGAAGGTGGAATCACTCGCATTACCCTCACTGGAAGATATATCCGTCCGGTGACCCACGAGAAACCGACGCCCGGAGAAGCGAATGCGTGCAACCGCCATGGCGGCCATCCGTCGGACTCCCCGACGCGGAGTACGCTGTTCAGTCGATTACTTCTATCCCGCGATTGGCGGGACAGCGAGGTCACCGCTCACTAGAGCGGCGAGCGTCTGAAAGACATCATGTCGCTTGTCACGGACGAGCGGAAATCTCCGACGAAAGGTGCTCACGGCATCCAGGTCCATACTGGCCGTGATAGCCGCTCCCGCACGGTGAGCGGGTGCCTGGGCCACGATCTCGCCGTCGGGCCGAATAACGCAAGACAGCCCGAAGTAGTCGACCGCGGACCCGCGGAGTACCTCAACCCCTGCGCGATTCGCAGCTACCACCCATGCCTGGGTCTCCAGTGCCCTCGTTTGCAACTCCCCGAGAAACAGATCAGCCCTCGAGCCCAAGGAACTAGCGATGACAAGTACGACCTCGGCACCCATCGCACGCGCCACTGCCCAATATTCCGGGAAAGTTCGGTCGTAGCAGGCCACGGCCGCCAGCCTCGTGCCGAAAAGGTCAACGAAGACGGGCGAACCGCCAGGCGCGAACCAGTACTTTTCATCGATGTCGACACCGTCCGCCCAGCACGCCGGCAATGAGAGCTTGCGGTAAGCGGGCTGTGTTCCTCCATTGGGGGTGCGCCAAGGAATTACTTCGCCGTCGGCACCAACAATCACCACCGAGTTGTGGCCCACCTGTTGTGCCGTCAACTCATACATGCCGAAAGCGATCGCTGCGTCGAGTTTTCGCGCCATTTCGCCGAAGAAGTCGGTCGACGGACCGGGTATCGGTTCCGCCCATGACCGGCGATCTACCTCGTGACTGGTACAGAAGTAAGGCGTCGTGATCAGCTCAGGCATAACGATGAGATCCACCCCAGAATCACCGACGCTACGAAGGATCAGATCGCCGAGCCGGGCCCGGTTGTTCTCGATGTCCTCGGTTAGCTGGCCCGCCTGGACTACGCCGACGTTTAGGGTTCGGGAAGAAAGCGGCAAGGAGTGCCTCCATACTGTGGTCCCGCCCCAAGATCGCCCAAGCGGGAAACGGACATTTCGCTTCCGTTGACAGTCCCCGTCATGGCCATTGTCAGCGTCACACTGCATTGGCCAACGGCGATCAATGTCCCGCCTTCCACAGTTGCATGAACTGTTGGCGGTAGTCGGCAATTGCGATGTAGTTTCCAGCCGAGTCAAATACCGCTTGTTCTACGTTTGACGGGGTAAGCAGCTGCGATGGAACGGGTTGCGCATCCTCCTGCGTTTCGGACTGCCCATTGAGCGCGCGAGCAGCAGCATCCACCGCTCGCCAGCCGAGGTAGGCCTCCGGGGCACCGACCCATCCCGATTCGGTGCGACTCCGTAGAGCAGCCAAGTTCGACGCGTTCGGCGCCGCACCAAGGATCTTGACATCACTGATGGCAGCCGTCGAGAAGGCCGCGTGGACGCCGAGGGTGAGGTCCCCAAAGGCGAAGACCGTGTACTTAATTCCCGGGTTGCGGCTGAGCGTGCTCACGACACTCTGCGGGGTCTTCGTACCGACGTCGGTTGGCTGCTGATCGACCTCGGTGATTTTGCACCCGGGGCAGAACCGCTTAAGACCAGATTCGAGGCCGGAATCGAATGCGCTCAGGATGGGGAAGGAAGGGATTGAAAAGAGGGCAACCTGCCCAGCGCCCTTGCTGTCGACAGTGATGAACGCGGCCAGTGTCTCTCCCCAATCTGCCTCTGTTGGACCACCCTCGACACGCGCTGTAAGGCCATCCGTCCCCGGAGTGCCAGGAACATCGGTGTCGGCCGTGAGAATGACCGAGATTCCCATGCTTTTCGCTTGGGCGAGTTGTGGCCGAAAGGCGTTCACCGAGTAGCCAAGAGTGGTTATAGCCGTCGGCTTGGGCTGTATTTCCAACGCGGCTTGGAATGCGTTCTGCACACCTGTTGGCGTGGAGTCGATCGCGACGCTCTTGTAGGTCCATCCCATCGTCGTGGCCGCGTCCTTAACACCGGCCGCGTACACGAGTGCCGCGGGTATCCCGGGCGGAACCAGATTGACAATCGTCTGTGGTCCCGGCGCCTTCGTGAGAGGCTCGGTTATCAGGATCGAAGTCGGGTTGCGAGACGAGCTGGCCAGCCAACTTTGCGCGGTCTGCGTTCCCGCACTGCTCTCAGTGCCGGTGGCGCCAACGCTATGGCCCGATGGACCAGAGCCGGCCGCTGTGCTGCCGCATGCAGCGGCCAATCCTATGCTGGCTAAGGCGCACAGGGTTGTTAGGAGAGTTCGGATAGAGCGGACCTTCATCATGCAACTACTCCTCTTTGAGGGTTTCATGGTTTAGTTCGATTAGAACCGCGGTTGCGGTGCGAGTGGCCTGGGCTACGAAGACCAGGGGAACTACGTCCTTGCGGACCGTCGGAGTCGTACAGCGAAGGCGACTGCAGCGATCAGCGCGATCCCGTTGAACAGATCGTTGATATAGCTGGGCATTCCCGCTAGCTGAAGCCCGTCAACCCCGACCGCAAGGAGGTAGATAGCGATCAACGTTCCGATGACGTTCACACGACCTGGAAGAACCTGTGTGGCGCCCAGAAGGACAGCCGTGAACGCCGGAAGTAGGTATGGCGCACCCATGCCCGGACTCGCGCTGCCGAGTTGGCCCGCAGCGAGAACGCCGGCGGCGGCGGCGATCATGGCGCCCAGAATTAGCGCGCCCGTACGGATCCGGCCGACTGCCACTCCTGTCAAGAAGGCGGCTCGTTCATTAGCACCGATGGCCTGCAGAAACCGGCCGACAGGTCGATAGCGCAGGACGAACCACGTGATAACCGCTAGCGCGGCCAACACATACATTGGCGCAGGCACCCCGAGGATACGGTCAACGCTGAATCGTTGTAGCCCGTTGTTCCTAGGTGTCACGAGCTGGTTGCCCCCGGTGATCCAGTACCCGGCGCTGCCGACTACGCTGCTCGTTCCGAGTGTCCCGATGAACGCGTCGACGTGCAGCCGAACGACGATGATTGCGTTGATCACGCCAATCAGTGCGCCGAGCAGGATTGGAAGAACTACGGCCAAAGCGAGTCCGTACCCGTGTAGCAACAGCCACACCGAGCTCGAACAGGCCAACCCCAGCGTGGCCGCCACGGATAGGTCGAATAGACCAGATGCCACTGGCAGCAGGAGCCCTATAGCAAGAACTGCCGCTACAGATTGGCCCTGAAGCAGGTTGCGAAGATTAGTGCCGGTTAGAAATAGGTTTGGTATCCACAGGGAGAAGACGACACCGAAGAGCTCTATTGTTATGAGTCCGGTGTAGTTTTTCGTTTCGGCCAAGAGCCGGTTGCGCAAAGGCGGACGATCGACGAGTAGCTCCGGCTGAACCACCGGTGGTGGCTTCATGGTGTGGATACGCTCATGGTTGGCGAGATCGGCGGACAATGCTGGACTCCAGGTGATCTTGAGGGTGTCGGGCGCGGATCAGATTGACGGTCAGAGCTGGGTGGCTCTCGTAAGCGCTTCGGCAGAAAGCTCGGGCCTCGAAATCGTCGCGTCGACGACACCGGCCCTCATGACCAGTACGCGATGGCACACCGTCGCGAGCTCTTCATGGTCGGTCGACGCCACAAGCACGCCGACCCCCCCGGCCGCCGCTTCACCAAGCAGTGCATGGATCTCTGCACGGGACCTGAGGTCGACACCCTGTGTGGGGTTCTCGAGAATTAGTAGTTTGGGCGCCTGCGACAAGGCACGGGCGAGGATGATCTTCTGCTGATTGCCACCACTGAAACTGTCCATCCGATTCCTCGGATTCACCGGTCGGACAGTGAGCCGCCTCATCCATCGCGCGGCGTCTTGGTGCACCCGACCGGGCCGGATTATTCCATGAACAAGATGCGCTTCAGGACGAGCGATTGTGATGTTGGCTTCGGCCGTATGTTCGAGGAATGCCCCGCTGCCCTGCCGGTCCGCGGGAACGTACACCGCGCCGAGTTTCATCGACTGCCGAGGGCAACCGGGTCTAAGACAGTTTCCATTCACCGCGACGCGCCCGGAGCGGCCCCGAGCACCGAAGAGCACACCGGCCAGCGTTTCGCGACCCGAACCCGCCAAGCCGGCTACGCCAACGATTTCACCTTGGTGGATGTTGAGGTCCAGAGGCGCCAGATGCTGGCCGCTGACGTTCAGGGCCTCGAGAATGACCTTCGCGTTGCCTCGGTGCTCCTGACGCGGCGGCCTCTCAGCGCTGGCGAGGTCGCCGACCAACAGGCTCGTGAGCTCGTCAATGGATGTGTCCGAAGCTGATCTCGTCGCAATGACTCGTCCGTTTCGCATCACCGCCGCACGGTCGGCAGTCGAGATCACTTCAGGTAGGTAATGGGACACCCAGATAATCGCTACGCCGCGGGCGGCTACGGTCAGCATCAAATCCAGCAAACGCGACACTTCAGCTTGGTGGAGGTTGGCCGTCGGCTCGTCGAAGAAGAGGACCTTGGGCTCGCTGCGCCGTGCAGTGAGAGCCCGGGCCACGGCTACGGCGGTTCGTTCGCTGGGAGTCAAGTTTTCAGCGGGCCCACGAACGTCGACGCAGTACCCGAGTTGCGCCATCAGGTCCATCGCAGCCCGCCGCTCGGCCGCCCAATGAATCGCGCCAGCCCGTCGTCGGCCATAGCCGGGACCGAGGGCCAGATTGTCGACAACGGAAAGTTGCCCGACGAGACCGAGGTCTTGGTGTACGAACCTAAGTCCAAGTCTATCGGCTGCGCGCGGATCCCCGAAGGGAAGTTCCTCCCCGTCAACGCACACATTCGCGCCAGGTTCCACCGGAGCGAGGCCGGCAAGGGCCTTGATGAGGGAGGATTTCCCCGAACCGTTCTCGCCTAGAAGTGCGAGGATCTCGCCCCGTCGGACCTCCAAATCGACTGCGTCGACGGCCAGCTGACCCGGGAATCTCACGCTGAGATCCGCGATCTGAAGAAGCACACCGGTGTTGACGGTCTCCAGATCCGCGGCTCGCGTGCCCCGGTCACGCTGATGATGCGCGTTCGATGCCGTCCACTGCCTAGTGACTGCACTTGGCAGCTTCATCCTTATCGGCATGTCTTCCAGTTCCCCCTGCAACCCCGTTGCCTATCCTTCGTTCGGTGCCGCTCCGGCACGGAAAGGGATGGTGAACACCACTGACCACCACCCCTTCCCTTGCTGTTTAGGCGTTGGCTTCGGCCGGCACCTCGTTGTACTCGGCCGGGAGCATCCCCTCCGGGAAGCGGTACAGATCGATCGCGTTATCCCACAGAATCTTTCGCTTCGAATCTTCTCCGAGCACCTTCGACTCCAAGAGTTCCCTCGTAGCGTTCGGGAACTTTGCTTCAGGATGAGGGAAATCCGACTCGAATACGATGTGGTCATCTCCTAACCAGCGCACCACGTCCGATACGAACCGGTCTTCGCACTCTGTCGAGATCCAGCAGTTTCGCTTCCAATATTCTGTCGCCGACATCGTCAGCTCGGGGAACTCCGATCCGGCGATCTCGAAGTGCTCATCGAATCGGTCCAACCAAGAA
>CAZCCS010000007.1:0-20673 GCA_964497005.1 uncultured Acidimicrobiaceae bacterium
CCGCGAATAGATGTCGTAAGCCCGCTCCCCGCGTCCGGTCTGCTCGATGACCGTTGGTACCAGATAGCTCACCGCGAGTTCCTCCTGTGCAACCCTTTGGTTGCAGGATATGCTTGGCGTGGTCGGTTGTGCAACTATTTGGTTGCAGCCTGTTCCGAGGAGCGCACCATGATCCGACGCCGAGTCCTGATACCCGTCAGCCCGGAGCGGCTCTGGGAAGCCCTGACCCGACCGGAGCTGGTCCGAAGCTGGTTCGGTGGCGAGTTCGACTGGGACCTCACCGAGGGCTCGGCCCTGCGCTTTCACGGAGACGACGGCGGCTCGCGGGAAGGACGCATCGACACGGTGAGACCCGGCCGGCATCTGCGGTTCGTCTGGTGGCCAGACCACGGCGACGCCGAGGCCGACGCCACCGAGGTCTCCTACCTGTTGGAGCCGCTCGAAGAAGGCAAAGGCGTGATGCTGACCGTCCAGGAGCGCCAGGTTGAGGGTCCGGCCGGCGTGGCGGACGCACAGGCGAGTGCCGTCCGGGCCGGGTGCGCCCTGGATCTACCCGACTGGACCGCGTGGGACACCCGCTTGGCCGGCGCGTGGGCCGGCGTGGCGGGGGTAGCCCGTGTCAGGGCCTGACGAGACCGAAGGAGACGTGTTCGCCGCGCTCGCCGACCCGACGAGAAGACAGCTCCTGGACCGGCTATCGGCCGAGGGGCCGATGAGCGCCACGGAGCTCGCCCGCAGCTACACGGTTTCACGCCAGGCGGTCGTCAAGCACTTGAGCACTCTCACCGGTGCTGGTCTGCTCCGTCCGCAGCGCCACGGCCGGGAGGTCCTTTACGGCGTAGACCCCAGCAGGCTGGCTGAGGCGTCGGCGTGGCTTAGGGACGTCGGAGAGCAGTGGGACCACCGGCTCGACGCGTTGAAAGAACAGCTCGGCGCGCCCGGCAACGACAAGTGATCCAGCCCTATCCGACGATCCCGCCTTTGGTCATCGCTTCCACGTCGAGCGCACGGTCGACTTCCTCCTCGCTGAGAAGCCCACGCTCGAGCACGACGGTGCGCAGATCCTTGCCCTCGGCGAGCGAAGCCTTGATCACCTTCGCGGTCTCTTCGTAGCCGATATACGGGTTGAGCGCCGTGCCTATCGACGGTGACGACAAGGCGTAGGTCCTGCAGCGCTCCACGTCGGCTTCGATCCCCGCGATGCACTTCTGCGCGAACACCACAGACACCGCCGCCAGCAGCCTCATCGACTCGAGCAGGTTCCGTGCGATGACCGGCAGCATCACGTTCAGCTCGAAGTTGCCCGCGGCGCCAGCGAACGCGACGGCGGCGTCGTTGCCGATCACTTGGGCGACGACCTGAGAGACCGCCTCGGGGATGACCGGGTTGACCTTGCCCGGCATGATCGACGACCCGGGCTGAAGGTCGGGAATGCGGATCTCGGCCAGACCTGCGCGCGGTCCGCTTCCCATCCAGCGCAGGTCGGTCGCGCATTTGTACAAAGACACCGCGATGGTTCGCAGCACGCCCGACGCCTCCACGAGCGCGTCGCGCGACCCCTGAGCTTCGAAGTGGTCGCGTGCCTCCCTCAACGGAAGTCCGCGCTCTTCCGCGAGGCGCTTGATAACACGAGGAGCGAACAGCTTTGGCGCGTTGATCCCGGTGCCAACCGCCGTGCCGCCGAGCGGCAACTCCGCGACGCGGGGGAGGCACCCTTCCAGGCGCTCGATGCCGTGCTCGATAGCGGCCGCGTAACCGCCGAACTCCTGGCCGAGCGTAACCGGGGTTGCGTCCATCAGGTGGGTGCGCCCCGACTTGACGACCGACTTGAACTGACGGCTCTTCTTGCGCAGTGCCTTCGCCAACACGTCGAGCGCGAGGATCAGCCCGTACTGGATCTCCGTCGCGGCGGCGAGGTGTATCGCCGAGGGGAAGACATCGTTGGACGACTGGGACGCGTTGACATCGTCGTTCGGATGAACTTTGGCGCCCAGCCGCTCAGTGGCGAGCGTGGCGAGCACCTCGTTCATGTTCATGTTCGTCGAAGTGCCCGAACCGGTCTGGAAGACATCGATCGGGAACTCCGAATCCCATTTGCCTTCGGCGACCTCCTCCGCCGCTGAGTAGATGGCGTCGGCGACCTTCTTGTCGATGATCTTGAGTCGGGCGTTCTCGAGCGCGGCAGCACCCTTGATGGCCGCCAGAGCCGAGATGAGAGACCTTTCGATAGTCGAACCGGAGATCGGGAAGTTCTCCACGGCACGCTGAGTCTGGGCCTGGTACTTGGCTGCCTTGGGGACCTGCACGTCCCCCATCGAGTCGTGCTCGATGCGGTACTCGCCGTTCGCGTCGCTGCTCATGCTGGGACCGTACAGCACCGATGTCACTAAAGGTCAAGGCGGCGCACCAAGTGACCGATGTTGATTATGTGGCTGATGTGACTAAAGTTAATGGCGGGTAGGGTCGCGCGGCCTCGCCCCGAAGATCGGTTATCCGTGATCAAGCCGTCCAACACCGCTTGCCGGGGGGTCCGGGCTTTAGCCGCAGTAGCGGCCATAGCGGTGACCGTCGGCGCGGCAGGGTCAGCTGCGTGGGGTGATGCGTCGGGAGCGGCGCCCTCGACGTCGGGCGCTACTCAGGCGTCGCTGCAGGTGCAAGCCCAGGAGCTCGCCGCTCAAATTCAAGCGGACGGTCGCCGGCTTGATCAGATGGCCGAGGCGGTGAACGCCGCCACGCTTCGCAGCCAGCAGCTCACGGCGCGCCTGGCGGCGCTGCAGACCGAGATGGACCAGACCCAGGCGAAGACCGCGGCGGCAAAAGACGCCCTCAAACAGCAGGCGGTCATGTCCTACATCGTTGGTGGTGCGCCGGCGGTCACGTCGGTTCACAGCGGTCCGGCATCGGATCCGAGCCTGGCCATCTCCTACGCGGAGATAGTGACGGGGAGCCAGAAACGGGCGATCGACGCCTACCGCTCGGCGCTCGCCGAGCAGGCGGCGCAGGCTCAGCAGGTAACAGCGGCGCAGAACGATGCCGCGGTCACCCTTCAGCAACTCGTCGCCGACCGTTCGGCTGCGGCGCAGGCGGACGCATCCCGCCGCCAAGCCCTATCCCAGGTGACCGGACAGATGGCAACGCTCGTGGCGAACGTGCAAGCGGCCCAGCAGGCAGCCGCCCAGGCGGCGGTTCTGACCTCGACCAGCCCGTCAGCCGCTCGCCCCGCGGTCACCGCGCCGGCACCACAGCCGACCTCGCCGACCACGCGGCGCTCCAACCCGCCCGCGGCACAGCCCGTGCCGACGACGTCGAGGACCACCGCGCCGACCGCCCCAACGGTGAGGACGACGCCGACGACGACCCCGGGCGGATCGTCGGGAGGCTCGCAGCAAAACACCAGCGCGCCGAAACCGCAGGCGCCCGGTGCCAACAAGGCGATCGCCTACGCGAGGGCGCAGCTCGGCAAGCCCTACCAATGGGGAGGCGCGGGTCCCGACTCGTTCGACTGCTCGGGGTTGACGATGATGGCCTGGGAACAGGCGGGTGTGTACTTCCCGCACCTCGCGCAGGATCAGTACGACATGACCCAGCGGATCTCGATCTCGCAGGCTCTTCCCGGCGATCTGATCTTCTTCGGAACCCCGGGCAACGTCTACCACGTCGGGCTCTACATCGGTAACGGCCAGATGATCGACGCCCCCGAGACAGGTCAGACGGTGAGCATCCAGTCCATCTACTGGTCGGCCCTCCTCGGTGCCGGGAGGGTCACCGGCTAAACCCGCATACGATCCCTCCATGCGAATCGGAATCCATGGAGGCCCGAGCGGCCGGGGGGACAACGCGATCGACGAGATGATCGAGACCGGACGCAAGGCCGCCGCTCTCGGCCTCAACTACTGGGCCCCCCAGCTGACCGATGTCGATGCACTGACTGCTCTCGCCGTGGTGGGGCGGGAGGTTCCGGGACTTCAAGTCGGAACAGCGGTCGTTCCCACCTATCCGCGCCATCCCCTCGTCATGGCGATGCAGGCTCTGACGGTGCAAGCAGCAACGGGCGGGAACCTCGTGCTCGGCATCGGGCTTTCGCACCAGGTGGTCATCGAGGGCGCGTTCGGCATGTCTTTCTCCACTCCTATAAGGCACATGCGCGAGTACCTCGAGATACTCATGCCGGTACTTCACGACGGCAAAGTCACTTTCGAGGGCGACGAGCTGACCGCACGGACCTTCGGCCCGGTGCGTTTAGCCGGTGCGTCGGCACCGCCCGTCGTGGTCGCCGCACTCGGGACGCAGATGCTGCGACTGGCAGGAAGACTTGCGGACGGAACGGCGCTTTGGATGGTCGGCGCGCAAACGATCGAGACTCACATCGTTCCCACCATCACCAAGGCCGCCGAGGACGCTGGGAGGCCGGCGCCGCGGGTAGTCGTCGGCCTGCCCGTGTCGGTAACGGCCGACCCGGAAGGCGCGAAGGAGAAGGCGGCTGCCGCGTTCGGCTTCTACACCAACCTCGCCTCTTACCGCGCCATGCTCGACAAGGAAGGAGCCGAGGGTCCTGCCGACGTCGCGATTGTCGGTGACGAGGAAACCGTTTCGGCTTCTTTGCGTCGACTGTTCGACGTCGGAGCAACTGAGCTGAGCCTCCCCGTTTTCGGATCGGCTGACGAGCGGGAACGGACCCTCGCTCTTCTGTCGGAACTGGCAAAGGCATAACTGATGCGCGCGGTGGTCATCGGCGCGGGCGGTTCGCTCGAAGTCAGGGAAAGGCCGGATCCCGAGCCGGGCGAAGGCCAGATCCTGGTCGCCGTGCGAAGCGCGGGACTCAACGCGGCGGACCTTTTGCAACGCCGCGGCCTGTACCCCGCGCCGCCCGGAGCGCCTGCCGACATCCCGGGGATGGAGTTCGCCGGCGAGGTGGTGGCGACCGGACCGGGAGCGGACCGGTTCAAGCCCGGTGATCGGGTGATGTCGCTCACCGGGGGTGGAGCTCAGGCAGAACTCGTCGTCGTTCACGAGCGCGAGGCGATGCCGGCTCCCGGCTCGCTGTCGTGGGCAGAGGCCGGCGGACTACCCGAAGCTTTCGCCACCGCCCACGACGCCCTGTTCACCCAAGGAGATCTCAGGCTCGGCGAGCGTCTGTGCGTGCACGGAGCCGCTGGAGGGGTGGGAAGCGCGGCTGTACAACTCGGAGTGGTTGCCGGCGCGAGCGTGGTGGCCACTGTCCGCTCGCCGGATAGGAGGGAGGCGGTTGCGGCGCTTGGGGCAGTTGTTGTCGACCCTTCGGCCACCGTCGAGAGCGGGCCCTACGACATCATCCTGGAGCTGGTCGGGGCGCCGAACCTCGGACCGAACCTCGAAGCTCTCGCAACGGGCGGCAGGATCTGCGTCATCGGGATCGGCGCCGGGGCGGTCGGCGAGATCAACCTGGGGCTCCTCATGGCGCGTCGGGGGACGATTCGTGGTTCCACGATGCGAGCGAGGCCGCTGGAGGCCAAGGCCGCTGCGTCCCGTCTGTTGGAGACCCAGGTTCTGCCGCTGTTCGAATCGGGCCGACTTTCAGTCCCGGTGGAAGCGGAGTTCCCTCTCGCTCAAGTCGAGAAGGCATACGAACACTTCGCCGAGGGCGGGAAGTTCGGGAAGATCGTCTTGACCGTCGACTGACCGTCAGACTCGCGTCGTCTGACCGTCGGCCTCACGGCGACTGGCCCTCGACTAGCGGCGACGCCGCCTGGAAGCAGACGCCTGCAACAGGCCGGCGACCCAACCGACGATTAGCACGAGAGCCCAGGTCCACGACACCGTGACCACGAGCACGACTGCCGCCGTGACGACAGCAATCACCAGCAACGCGGTCAACGTTGCGGCCATCCGGCCGGTTCCTCCCAGGGCCCCGTCCGCTCCGAGGCGCCCGCCCGCTGGGCCGAGCGCCGGGATATCGGCGAAGAGACGTGAACGGGAGTGTCCGTTGTCGCGATGGCCGCGGACGCGGTCGCGGTCGCGACTTTCGCCGGGCGCTGACGGGTCGGCGATCCGCAAGATCGGCAGGTCGGATAGGACGGCGTCGAGCTCCTCGAGTTTCTCGGCCGCCATCGCCTTTTCGATCCGGTGGCCGTACTCCTCCATGTCGATCCGGCCGGCTGCGCAGTGCCGCCGCAACTCGTCGACGGTCCTTTGCCTCTCGATGTCCGACACTCGCATCCTGATTGGCATCGTAGAGCCCCCGGCGCCTATCCGGGCGAGGAGCGTGACTCATGGAGCGATCGGACCGCCTCGGACCGGGCCAGCAGGAACACGCCCGCCGTCATGAGGGCCAGTCCCAACACCTCGCCTATCACCGCACCGGAGCTCGCCGAGATGCTCTCGTCGAACGCGATGACACCGATCAGGATGCTGACGATGGGATCGACAACGGTCATGGTCGGCAGCGACACGTCGAGCGACCCGGCCTGGAACGCGCTCTGGGCCACGAGCATCCCGCCGACGCCCGCTGCGGCGAGGGCGTAGGGCTGCCAACTACTAAGAAAGTGCACGATCCCCTTCGACAACAGGTGGGCGTTGGTCTCGGTCAACCCTGCGGCCATGCCGTACACCACTCCTGCTGACGCGGACAGCAGCACGGCCCGCTGCCAGTTGGGGCGCCCGAGGCTGATTATCACGAGCAGAAGCGCGAGCGCGCCGGTGCTCACCAACAGAAACGCCCAAACGACCGGACCGATGCTCGGCCGCCCGTTGGCGGGATCGGCGACGGTGAGGAACAGGGCTAGGCCGGCGCACACCATCAGGGCCGCCAGCCAATCCCGACGGCTGAGGCGCCGACCCGACCAGGCCGCCCCCAGCGGCAGGGCGAACAACAGACCGCAGACGAGCAACGGCTGGACTATCACCAGCGGCCCGTGGCCGAGGGCCAGGAACTGGAAGACGTAACCGGTGATGTCGCAGCCCAGGCCCAGCAGCCATCCCGGGTTGCGGAGCAGCCTGGCCAGCAGGCTCAGGCGAAGAGAAGTCTCAGCCGGTTGGGCGGCGGCGCTCCGCTGCTGCAGGACCGAAGCGAGCGCGTAGAGGAGCGCCGACAACAGCGCGTACACGACCGCCAGCACGCCGGCAGGCTAACCCGGGAACGGTCCGAGAGCCTCGCTCCTGGCCGTGGGGCCATCTCCCGGGCTTTGGGTAACAGTGGGCGCGGAGGGAGTCGAACCCTCACGCTCGCGAGAGCAGCAGGGTTTAAGCCCGCTGTGTCTGCCGTTCCACCACGCGCCCGAACAACGACGGGAAGTCTCGCACGTATCGACCGTGCTGGGTGGAGTTAGGCAACCAGGGTTCCGTAAGTCAACCCAGTCGCCTGGTCTCGAAGCCCTAGCTTGGGACCGCCGGCGGGTCGGGCCAGGTGGAGGGCGAGGGCGCCGGGGGGCCGGAGCGGCGGAGGGCCTCGCGCTCGCGGTCACGAGAGGCCGATGCGGTGGCCACGTCACGCGGGTAGGTCTTCACCGCACGAAGAAGTATCACGCCGCTGGCGAAGAGGAGCACAAGAGTCACGGCGAACGTCCGTTGCAAGCCGATGCGACCGTGTCCCAGGATCGAGTTGGACAACACGCCGAAGATCAGCGGCGCCAGCGACTGCAGCCCGGTTCGCAGCGCCGTCCTGATCCCCTCGGCACGTCCCCACAACAGAGGGGGCACGATGTCCAGCCGGGCGGCGTCTATCGGGGGGTTCTGGGCCGACAGCATGAATGCCGCGAACGTCAAGTACGGGAGGGCGGTGAAGGTCTGGCGGGTGAATATGGCCGGCAGGAACAAGAGACTGGACAGGATCGCGGCGACGCCCGGCACGATGACCCGAGCGTTCAGGATTCCCCTGTTGAGCAAGCGGTCGCTCAGGTTGCCTGCAGTCAAGGTACCCAGGGCGGCGCCCGCACCCAGCACCAAGAGCAGGAGGTTCGCCACTGCCTGAGCGACCCCATACTGCTGTTTGACGTATTCGACCGCGAACGTCTCGATGCCCGACAGGTAGAAGTACCCGCACGCGCTCGCGACGATCAGGATCACGTTCGTGCGTATCGACAGCACCACCCGCGTCGCCTTGATGATGCCGAACGAACGGATCTCCGGCCCGATGATCTTGTCCGGGTCGGGCCGCACTCCTCGCTCGAAAGCGACCCGCTGCGCGTCGGTCGGGTTATCCAACGCCTCGGCGGGCACATCGGATGTGCGGAGCGGGTCCTGGTTCCCCCGGGCAGGCTCGGGCATCTTGAAGACCCGGTCCGCGAGATAGAGCGCGGGAATGGCGAGGAAGATGAACGCCGCCCTCCATGACAGCGCAGCGATGTCGCCCGTGACGGCGAACCCCAGGCCGGCACCAGCCAGCTCGCCCGTAAGGATGTAGCTGTAAACCCGGCCCCGCTCCTCTCCACCGAAGTAGTCGCCGACCAGCGACGCCACGATCGGCCCGGCGGCGGCGGTGCCTATTCCAAGGAACAGGCGTGCCGTCAACAGGTCGGAAAAATTTCCGGCGGTCGCGCTCCATACCATCGCCACTCCCCACCCGACGATGGCCACTCCAAGGATCCGGGTGCGGCGGAAGCGGTCAGCAAGGATCCCGAACGGAATGCTGGCGACGGCCGCAACGAGCGAGCTCACCGCCACCAACAGACCGATCTGCGCGTTGTCGATGTGGAGGTCGTGACGAAGCTGCGTGGCAGCAGCACCAACCGTCGAAGAGTCGGCACTGTTCAGGGCCAGCACCGCGGCGAGCACGACGATTACTCGCCGGCGCTCCGGGCCGCCCAGGATCTGGTCGAGATGGCGTTCCGTCGACTCCGCGAGCCGCCCGGCGCGCCGGCGCCACCGCTTAGCTCGACCCGGGCTTTGCATTCCGGCTACACCATACGGTTTGAACGCGATGGAGGGGCCCCCTCAGGGACCCCTCCGCCCGAGATGAGTCGAGTCCCTCTACTTCTTGGTCTCCCAGAAGATCTTGTCGATCTCGGCGATCTTGGCGAGAAGGTCGTCGGCGACGGCTACGTCGGTGGTCTTCTTGGTCTCTCCTGCGGCCTTGGTGGCGTTCCAGAACAGTTCGTGAAGTTGGGGATGAGCCTCGAGGTGCACCGGCTTGAAGTAGTCGGTCCACAGCACCCAGAGGTGGTGCTTCACCAGTTCCGCTCGCTCCTCCTTGATGAAGACGGCACGGGTCTTGAACACGTTGTCATCGGACGCGTTGAACTTCTCCATGCAACCCTTTACAGACTCGGCCTCGATCCGGGCCTGCGCCGGGTCGTAAACCCCGCAAGGAAGGTCACAGTGGGCGTACGCGGTCCGCGGGGGGTTCAGCCGATCGGCGAAGCTGAGCGCGCGAGAAACAATCGACATAGCCGGAGCTCCTTGGTAATGGTTCTTGAGTGATGGTTCTTGAACGCCCTCACCCTACCCAGTCTCTCCAACCCTCCCGATCCCGTAGCGGTTTCGTCACCGCGTTCGCGCTTGTGGTCGGGATTGGGCTGCTGCTGATGGGAGGGAGGCAGCTCCGGCGGGTCGAGGTCTCGGGGGACAGCATGAGGCCGGCGTTCGAACCGGGTGACCGCCTGCTGATCGTACCGGCGGTCCGAGTTCAACAGGGCCAGGTCGTCGCGCTGCCCGATCCCCGCCACCCGGACAGGTTGCTGGTGAAACGGGTGCGATCGGTTCGGTCGGGACAGGTGGAGGTGAGCGGCGACAACGACCACGCCAGCACCGACAGCCGCCATTTCGGTCCTGTGCCCCGGTCGTCCCTGGTTGGGAGGGTCGTATACCGGTACGCCCCTTCCGGGCGCGTCGGGCGGATTGGCCGGCGGCGGGCATAACCCCCGGATTGTGCGATGCTCTAGCAATGGCACCGGCCGGGGTTTCGGAGCATCCCTCGCGAGGAGCTCTGGTCCCCCTGCCGCTTCCTCGTGAGAGGGAGGCAGAGCAGGCCGACGACCGGCTGACCGACGTGGACGAATGGGGTCGCTCGGAGCGGACCCGCTCGCTTCTGCGGCGGGTCTACGACCCGTTGTACAGACGCTGGTTCCGGGTCGACTGGGAGGGCCTCGAAAAAATCCCCCGCGTCGGCGGGGCATTGCTGATAGCGAACCACGCTGGGGCGATACCGACGGACGCGCCGATCATCATGCACGGGATCGAGGAAGAGCTCCAGAGACCGGTGTACGGGATGGCCGATTACTTGTTCCGTTCGATGCCCGTGGTTGGAACCGCCTGGGCGCGCGGCGGCGGCGTGGCGGCCCATCCAGACAACGCCTACCGGTTGTTGCGCGACCAGCGCCAACTCGTCCTCGTGTTCCCCGAAGGAACCAAGGCGACCGGCAAGCTGTTCAACGAGCGTTACCGGCTGCGCCGGTTCGGACGCGGAGGCTTCGTCGAGATCGCAATGCGTGCGGGCGTTCCCGTCGTGCCGATGACCGTCATCGGGTCCGAAGAGACGATGCCGACAATCGCGAAATCGAGCCGCCTCGCGCGGCTTCTCCGGGTGCCCTATGTGCCCATCACCGCGAACATGCTTCTGCTCGGACCGCTTGGTCTGCTCGGCTACTTTCCGGCGAAGATCCGGATCCGGGTGCTCGACCCCGTCTACTTCGATGTCGAGCCGGACCAGGACCGCTACCCGAAGAGCCGTATCTTCGAGGAAGCGGAGGCGATACGCCGGAACATGCAGTCAAACATCTACGACATGCTGCGCCACAGGCACAGCGTCTGGTTCGGTTAGCCCGGTCGTCGAGTTGGGCAGGCGCGTTCTCATCACCGGTCTCGCCACCTTCTGGGGTGGGAGGCTGGCCCAGGAGTTCGAACGGGACCCCGAGGTCGAGGTTCTTGTCGGGATGGACAGCGAGGAGCCGACGGTCGCTCTGGAACGGACCGAGTTCGTCCGAACGGACGACAACTATTCGATTCTCGCTCGCCTTCTCAAGGCGACCCAGGTGGACACCGTCGTGCACGCGGGATTGGTCGTCAACTCCGCGCTGATGCCCGACCGGCGGATCCATGAGAAGAACGTCATCGGGACCATGAACCTGCTCGCCGCCGCCGGGGCCGAGGAGAGCAGGGTCCGGTCCCTGGTCGTGAAGTCGTCTTCGCTCGTCTACGGCGCGTCCCGCGAAGATCCCACCTGGTTCCGAGAGGACTCGGTGCGGACATCCCCGGCCAAGACCCGGATCGAAAGATCCTTATTGGAGGCGGAGAGCTACCTGCGGGCGTTCGCCGAGGACAACCCGGGCGTCGGGGTGGCGGTCTTGCGCTGCGCCAACGTGCTCGGCGATCACCTCACGACCGCTCTGTCACGGGCGATCTCAATGCCCGCGATACCGACCATCGCCGGGTTCGATCCGCAGCTTCAGTTCGTGGAGCAGGAAGACATAGTTCGTGCGATCCGGTTCGTCGTCGACTCAGGACTCGAAGGTGCCTACAACGTCGCCGCCGACGGAAGGCTGCCCTGGTCCGAAGTCAGGGCCATAGCCGCCAGGCCGCCCCTTTATCTCAGCCCGGTGGCGACCGAGCTCGCCGCCGCGCCGTTGAAGAGGTTGCGTTTCGTGAACCTCCCTCCCGAAGTATTCGATCTGCTTCGTTACGGTCGAGGGGTCGACAACGCGAAGTTGAAGTCGGCAGGTTTCCGCTATCTCTACACCACAGCCGGAACAGTCAGACGCTTCGTAGAAGAGCTGCGCCTCCGCCGGGTCGTCGGCGAGCCCGAGCCGGCGTACAGGTACGAGGGTGATGTCGAGGCCTTCTTCCGTCACTCCCCCGCCGTGGTTCGCAGCACGTAGCCAGAGGAGGCGAAGCTGGTCAGCTGCCGTCGTCTGGCAGCACCCACTGAGCCATGTAGCTCTCACGTCGATCGACCCATTCCTCGGCGGTGATCGCGTACCGAACGTGGTCCTCCCACACACCGTTGATCTGCAGATAGCGGACCGCGGTGCCCTCGTTGCGAAGACCCAGCTTCTCCGCCACGCGATGGCTTGGAGTGTTGCGCGGAATGATCGATGCTTGAAGCCGGTGAAGCGCGAGATCCTCGAATGCGAACCTGCACAGGACGACGAAAGCCTCCGGCACGTACGAGTTGCCTGCCGCCGCCTCGTCTATCCAGTACCCGACGTACGCGTTCTGGTAGGGCCCGCGCTGTACGGTTCCAAGGTTGATCTCGCCGGCGAACTGTTCCCGCTCTGGGCCGATGAAGATGCCGAACCCATAACCGCTGCCGAGCTGGCGTTCGCGTTCCCGGGCTCCGCAACGCGCCGCAAACACCCGCCTGTCTTCGGTGGCGTCGGGTTGTCCCGGCAGTGGACGCGGCTCCCACTTGACCAGCCAGTCGCGCGAGCGAACCCGAACCTCCTTCCAGGCGTCGAAGTCGGAAGGGACCAGAGGACGGAGCAGCACCCTCCGCCCGGTCAACGCCGGCGCGGCAGTGCGGTTGTTCCCGAGCCAGCTCACCGTCCGAGGGTTTCTCCGAGTGCGGCGAGCAGCGTGGTCACGTTGCGTACCCGAGCGGTGTGGCCCATGCACCCGATCCGCCAAACCTTGCCCGCCCAGGCCCCGACCCCGCCGCCGATCTCTATGCCGTAGCGGTGAAGCAGCGTGCGCCGGACTTCGGCGTCGTCGGTGCCGTCGGGCACCAGGACCGTGGTGAGCTCCGGAAGCCGGTGTCCCTCCGCAGCCCACAACTCCAGGCCCAACTTCTGAAGGCCTTCCTGCAGTAGCTTTCCGCATTCGGCGTGCCTCGCCCAGGCTGCTTCCAGCCCTTCTTCGACGAGAGCCCCGAGAGCTGCGTGCAGCGACATCACCATCGCGATCGGCGCGGTGTGGTGGTACTTCCTCGAGGCTCCCGAGGTGTAATCGCCGATCATTCCCAGGTCGAGGTACCAGCTTTGCGGATCGGGGTTCCTGCGCTCCCAGGCTTCAGCTCCAAGGGTGAAGGGTGCGAGCCCGGGTGATACGCCCAGGCATTTCTGGGTGCCGCTGTAGGCGACGTCAATTCCCCATCCATCGATATCGACGGGGATGCCGCCGAGGGAAGTGACGCAGTCGGCGAGTACGAGAGCGTCCTTTTTGCCCGCCGCGACGGCCGCCACGTCGTTGCGCACCCCGGTGCTCGTCTCAGCGTGCACCAACGCGATCAGTTTCGGAGACGGGTGGGCGGACAGGAGCGCTTCGGGATCGACGGGCTGGCCCCAAGGGAAATCGACGCGCACGACTTCAGCACGGCATCGCCGGGCGACGTCGCACATGCGCTCCCCGAAGAGACCGTTCACCCCGACGACCACGACGTCGCCCTGGTCGACAAGGTTCACGAACGCAGCTTCCATCCCCGCGGACCCTGTTCCCGACACAGGAAGGGTGAGAAGGTTGGCGGTCTGCCAGACCTTGCGCAGCCTCTCGCATGTCTCGTCGAGGACCTTAATGAACTCCGGGTCAAGGTGACCCAGCATCGGCCGGGTCAATCCGGCGGTCGCCTCGGGGTATGGGTTGCAAGGCCCGGGGCCCATCAGGATTCGGTCGGCCAGAACCATGGCCGATGACTCTAGAGCAGGCCCGGCACCGCTAGAGAAGGCCCAGCACCATCCCGTCGAGGATGTCCGCCTCCGAAGTCAGGCATGACTCGAACCCGAAGTGGTGCATGATCTCGGATAAGACAACGGTTCCACCCACGATCACATCCGCCCGCTCCTGCTCCAACCCCGGTCGATTCCGACGATCGGCCGCCCTCTCACCGGCCAGGGTCTCGAGAAGCTCGTCGACTGTGTCACGGGAGAGGGTGTGATGGTGGACCTTCGAGCGGTCATAACTGTCGAGCCCGTGCTCCATGGCAGCGAGCGCGGCGACAGTGCCTGCGAGCCCGAGAAAGGTGCGGGCATCGAACAGGAAGGGATGCGCAACCGTGGTTTCCGTAAGGAGGCCCGAAACGAATTCCCGGGCTCCCTGAAGGCTGGACGGCGATGGCGGGTCCTCGATCAGGAAGCGTTCGGTGATCCGAACGCAGCCCATGTCCAGCGACCGGACCACCGACGGCCTCCCGCCTGCTTCGTCGCCGAAAGCGATCTCGGTGGAGCCTCCGCCGATGTCAGCGACCAGCCAGGGGCCGGTCTCGGGATCGAGGCCGGAGGTGGCTCCGACGAACGACAGGCTGCCCTCCTCGTCGCCCCCGAGCAGCTCGGGTCGCACGCCGACCACCGACTCGGCGGACGTGAAGAACTCGTCCCGGTTGAGAGCGTCCCTCGCTGCCGAGGTTGCCGCCATCCGGGCGCGGCGCACTCCATGGTCGTCCATCACCCTCCGGTATTCCCTCAGGACACCGACGGTTCGGTCGATCGCCCGGGGATTGAGGAGGCGGTTGACGTCCACGCCTTCGCCCAGCCGGGTTATTCGCATCAGCCGCTCGATGGGCGCGCCGTCGGGGCCGGCGACCAAGAGACGCGTCGAGTTGGTGCCACAGTCGACGGCGGCGACAGCACCAGACACCGCTTGTCCCGGGGCGTCCTGTCCGGCGGCGATCTTCGCCTCGACCCACCTCCCCACGGGGTCGTCGCCGCCGGCGAGGAACCAGGCGTAGTGAGCATGCAGACACTTGACGCCCCGGCGGGTACCGCCCACCCCGCCCGAGGGCCGCGGCCCGGTCCATTCAGGTGGAATTTCCGCATCTCGTTCCTTGGCGTAGGCCTCGTGCGCCTCGGCCAGAACCTCGGCATCCACCGCGGCCTCGGCCGCCCGGACCCCCCCGGCGGACTCCAACCGGTCGACCGCAAGCCGGGCGCGTTCACCGACGAGCCAGTACCGGGTCGGCATGGGGGTGCCATCGTCGAGGATGGGATCGTTCCGGATGACCAGCGGGTCTCCCTGCTCGTCCCTCGCCACGACTTCGAAGCTCCCGCGCGGTTCGCGGCCCAGCAGCTCGGTGACCCGTTGGCGGTCCACCTCGCCGGCGGCGGGGTTTCCTGGGTCGGTCAGGGCAGGACCGGCGAGGCGATCCGCTTGAGCCGGCGAGCCCGGCTCCGGGCGATGACGATCAGGAGCAAGGCGACAACCCCTACGACGGGGACGATCCTCTTGAGTGTCGAACCGCCGGCGACCGCGAGCAGATCGACCGGCTCGGCATCGGGGCCGTCGATGCGTCGGGGCCCCGTGCTCGAGGAAGCCGACCCGTTGGTGGACGACGATTCCCCCGACTCGGCGATCACCCCGGCCTTGACCGCCGCTTCCGCGAGTCCGGTGGCCGCCGCTGCCGCGCTCAATAGGCCCGGATCAGGCTGGCCAGCTTCGGCTTCGCCGTCGCCAGACCCGGCCGTTGCCAGGTCGGCCTCCAGAGCGTTGACGAACTGCCCAAGGAGCTTGGCGCTCACCTCGGCGAGAACTCCGCGTCCGAACTGGGCGACCTTGCCGGTGACGGTGAGGTCGGTAACCACGGTCACCTTGGTGCCGCCGGCGTCGGGCTCCATGGTCGCGGTGATGGTCGCGCTGGCGTTCCCCTGCCCCCGGGTGTCCCTTCCCGAGGCGGAGAGGACGACCTTGCCGCCGGCCTCGTCGCGCTCTAGGAACTTGGCGGCTCCCTTGTACTGAGCTGTGATGGGACCGACCTTCACCTTCACCACACCGCGGTACTCGTCGCCTTCGACCTCTTGAAGCTGCGCACCTGGAAGCAGCGGCGCGATCCGCTCCACGTCGGTGAGCACCTTCCATGCATCCGGTACCGATATGCCGACCCGGAAGTCGTTCTTCAACTCCATTTGCACAGATCCTCTCGGGTGTCGATGTCTACCGGTTCGCCCACGCAGGGAACTTCCTCGACCAGGTCCGGCCGGTGCCGGAAGACCGCACGGGCTCCCTCGTCGCCCGCGCTGGGCAAAAGGTCCCAGACCTCGGCAGACAGCCTGACCGGGTTTCGGCGTATCCCATCGTAGGTGGCGACGGCGATTGGCGCGCTACTCGCCGCCAACGCGCGCCAGGCTTCGGCGGTTATCAGAGGTTGGTCGCCCAGGCCCACGACGACAGCGCCGAGGCCTTCCTCGCGCGCGGCGCTCAGAGCCGCCTGGAGCGACGTCGCCTGGCCGTCGGACCAGCGCTCATTGGTTATGAGGCGTACTCCTTCGGGCAGCAACCCGGACAGATCGGCGGCGCCGCTGACCACCAAGGTCGGCCCGATATCCGCGTCGACCGCCGCCTGTACCGCCCATGACACCACCGGTCTCCCGCGAAAAGTAGCCAGCAGCTTGTGCTCGGCCCCGGATCCGCCGAAGCGCCGGCCCTCACCCGCTGCCAGTATCACCGCGGCGGTGGAGGTCAGACCAGATCTCCCGACGTCGAGCCCGCCCGGACGGTCGCGGCGAGGTCGCCGTGGATTGCGCCGGCCTTGTCCCGCAGCGACGGGGCCGGGCGTCCTGTCCGCATGGCGATGATCTCCGCACAGATCGCCACGGCTGTCTCCTCCGGGGTCCTGGCGCCTATGTCAAGACCGATGGGACCCATGACCCTCGCGATACCCGCGTCGTCCAGTCCGGCTTCGTGAAGCCTCGCCTCCCTGTCCTCCGTCGTGCGCCGTGAACCCATCGCCCCGAGATAGCCGACCCGCGTCTTCAAGGCGGCAAGGATCGCCGGGACGTCGAACTTCGGGTCGTGGGTGAGCACGCACACCGCGTCCCGTGGGCCGAGGGTCTCGCCGATCTCACTGAGATGCTTGTCCGGCCAGGCGACCACAACCTCGTCGGCCATCGGGAAACGCGCCCTGGTCGCGAACACCGGACGCGCGTCGCAGACAGTGACCCGGTAGCCCAGCACCTTGGCCACCTTCGCCAGCGCAGCGGTGAAGTCCACCGCGCCGAATATCACCATCTTCGGCGGAGGCGCGAACGACTCGATGAACACCGACACGTCGCGCGCACGCGCCTCGCCGTGAACTCCGTAGTGCCGTGTGGCGGTCAGCCCTGCCGCCAGCTCCCCTTCGGCATCACGGGCGACCACCCGGTCGAGGTCGGCGTCGCCCAGGCTCCCCAGCACCTCGCGCGGCGGCCCGGGCAGCACGATGAGTTTTCCGCCGAGAAGGTCGTCGGGGCCTTCGACAACCTCGGCGAGGGCGGCGGGCTGCTCGGAACGGAGAGCGACGGCGAGCCTTTCGAACATTGAGGTCACCAGTCGAGCGGCTCCACGAAGACGCGAATGGTGCCGCCACACGTCAGCCCGACCGCGAATGCCTCGTCGTCGGAGTAGCCGAAGGTGCAGAGCCTGGGCCTGCCGTCGCCGGCGAGCACTTCAAGCGCTTCGGTCACGACCGCGCCCTCGACGCATCCTCCCGACACCGACCCCGCCACCTCCCCTGCGTCGGAGACCGCCATCGTCGCTCCCGGCAGGCGCGGCCCCGAGCCGTCCAGACCCACCACTCGTGCGAGCGCGACCCGCTTGCCGTCACGCTTCCAGCGTTCGATGTCCGAGAGAACTTCTTTCATGACACGGGCTCCCTGCCTGATATGACGTCCGCCAGCTCCTCGAGCGACTCCACCGCATGCCCTTCAACGAATTGATCAACGTGCGGCAGAGCAGCCGCCATTCCTCGGGCCAGCGGTGCATAACCCGGGGATGCCTTCAAAGGGTTGACCCATACGACCCGATGGGCGACGCGGGACATCCGGGCCATCTCCACAGCGACCACCTCAGGGTCGCCGCGGTCCCAGCCGTCCGAGCAGATCACCACGATCGCTCCGCGGGCCATGCCTCGCACGCCCCACCGATCGTTGAACTCCTGCAGCACCGAACCGATGCGCGTGCCCCCGGACCAGTCGTCGACCGATTCGGCCGCCGCTCCCAACGCGGCGTCGGGGTCGCGCCGGGCCAACTGCTTGGTGATCCGGGTAAGGCGCGTCCCGAAGGCGAAAGCTTCCACCTGGCCGATCCTCCTCGACGCGACCGCCGCGTGGACGAACCGCGCAAGCGCCCGTGCGTAGGGTTCCATGCTGCCCGAGACGTCCAGCAGGAAGACAACCCTCCGTGGCCGCGTCACCTGCACCTTCCACGCCCGCTCGATCGGAACCCCACCCCGTCGGAGATTGCGCCTCACCGTCCCCCGAAGGTCGGGATGCCCGCGGCCGTGACCGCGCGCAGGCTTGCGCCGTCGCGATGGACGAACCTCGGACGAGACGCGCAGCGCGGAGATCAGTCTCCTGGCTTCCGCCCATTCGGCCGGGTTCAGCTTCGCCAGATCCCGCCGGCGCAGGATCTCGACAGCGGAGTAGCGGACCGCGATCACCTCGCCGTCGATCGGGTCCGCCGGCGGGGTGTCACCAGAATCGGCGCCGTCCTCGTCGATGGCCAACGCGACCGGATGCGCTTCGGGGGTCGACTGTGCAGTGGCTACCAGGTGGCCGCGCCAGTAGGAGGCGAACACCCGGTCGTATACCGCGACATCCTCCGGTCGCCGCAGGAGCGTCGCGCGGCCGGCCCAGTAGACGCCTCTCTCGTCGTCGAGCCCGACCCATCCCAAAGCCTCGGCGAAGTTCACAACCGAACCGGTCGGAACGCTCAGGCCGGCTGCGCGCAGCGCAACGGCGAAGCCGGTGACGATCCGGTCAGCGCCGGCCATCAATCGCTCCCCCGCCGCAGAGCGGCGCGCACCAACTCGCCGACGCCGCCGGCCCTTACCCGTTGCTGGTCCTCCTGGTACTTCAGGACGGTCCCGAGGGTCAGGTCCAGGGTTCGCTCGTCGATATCGCTGCAGCCAAGCGCGGCGAGCGACGCGGCCCAGTCGATCGACTCCGCCACACCGGGCGGCTTGTACAGGTGCATCTCCCTCAGCGCCTCCACCGCGCCGGCGACCTGGCGGGCGAGGCGGGGCACCACCTCAGGTGCGCGCAGACGAACGATGGCCACCTCCCGCTCGAAGTCGGGATGCTCCACCCAGTGGTAGAGGCAACGCCGCTTGAGGGCGTCGTGCACGTCGCGGGTGCGGTTCGAAGTGATGATCACCAGCGGCGGTTCGATCGCCCTGAATGTGCCCAGCTCCGGGACGGTCACCGCGTACTCGGACAGGAACTCGAGCAGGAACGCCTCGAACTCGTCGTCGGAGCGGTCAACCTCGTCGATCAGAAGCACCGGCGGTGCCGGCGCGGCATGGTCGATGGCACGCAAAAGTGGACGGCGCACCAGGAAACGTTCCGAGTAGACATCGTCCTCGGAGGCGGACGCACCGCCCGCTTCGGCAGCACGAAGATGGAGCAACTGCCGGGCGTAGTCCCACTCATAGACGGCCTGCGAGACGTCGATCCCCTCGTAGCACTGAAGCCGAAGAAGCTCGCCGCCCGTCCAGGCGGACAGCACTTTGGCGACCTCGGTCTTACCCACACCGGCGTCGCCCTCCAGCAGCAACGGCCGATGGAGCACGACCGCCAGAAAAATGGAGGTGGCCAAACCCTCGTCGGCAAGGTAACCCTGGCCGGCGAGTGCGGAGGCGACGTCTTCTACTGTCAGCGGGCTGGTCGAGGCGGCCACCCCTCCAGGCTAAGCAACTTGTGCTTCTTCTAGCGCTCTACGTACAAGCACCTTGGCGAGGTGGGTCCGGTACTCGGCGCTGGCGTTGAGATCCTCGGGCGGTTCGAGCCCATCGGCAGCGTGCTCCGCGGCGTCCCGGGCAGAGGCCCCGGACGCAAGCGCCGCCTCCACCGCGGACGCCCGCAGAGGTATCGCGCCCATGTTGACCAGCGCGACGCCCGGTCGGTCGCCCGCCACGGCCGCGACCCCCACGATCGCCCAGTCCTGGGCGCGACGGTTGAACTTCTGGAAGGACCATCCCGCCCCGGTGACCTTCGGGAAGTTGATCTCCACCAGAACCTCGTCGGGCATCAGCGCGGTCTCGAGGAAGCCCTGGAAGAACTCCCCGGCGTCGATCTCCCGCCTGCCGTTTGGTCCCTCGGCAACGAACGTCGCCCGGAGAGCGAGGCACGCCGCGGGAAGATCCGAAGCGGGGTCCCCGTGGGCTATTGATCCGCCGATGGTCCCGCGGTGGCGCACCTGGGGATCGCCGACCTGGCCGGCGACGTGCGACAGCAGCGGTGCGTGAGCGTTAAGGAGATCGTTGGTCTCGAGGTCACGGTGCCGGGTCAACGCGCCGACCGAGACGCGATCGCCGTTGTCACGAACGTAGGAGAGGTCGGTGAGCCTGCCGATATCGACCAGGAGCGAAGGTGCCGCCAAGCGCAGCTTCATCAAAGGAAGAAGCGAATGGCCGCCGGCGAGAAGCTTCGCGTCCTCGCCTCCATCGGAGAGGAGTTGCAGCGCTTCGTCCAACGTGGACGCCCTGCGGTAGTCGAACGCGGCGGGAATCACTTGCTTACCTCCTTCAAGGCCTGCCAGACCCGTTGCGGGCTGGCCGGCATGGCTATGTCATGTACGCCGTAAGGGGCGAGGGCGTCGCAGATTGCGTTGATCACCGCGGGCGTGGAACCGATCGTCCCGGCCTCGCCGATGCCCTTCACCCCCATAGGGTTGGTCGGGCTGGGGGTGACCGTGTGATCGGTCTCGAAGCTTGGCACTTCGGCGGCCGACGGAACCAGATAGTCGACCAGGCTGGCTGACATCAGGTTGCCGTCCTCGTCGTAGGCCGCTTCCTCCCACAGGGCCTGGGCGACTCCCTGCACGATGCCCCCGTGAATCTGGCCCTCGACGATCATCGGGTTCACC
>CAZCCS010000007.1:20683-24050 GCA_964497005.1 uncultured Acidimicrobiaceae bacterium
TCGACCACCGCGACGTGGGTGCCGAAGGGGAACGTGAAGTTCGGCGGGTCGTAGACGGTCGACCCCTCGAGGTTGGGCTCCATCCCGTCGGGCAGGTTGTGAGCGGTGAAAGCCTCGAACGCAACCGCTGCAAGCGGCATCGCGCGGTCAGGCGATCCTCTTACGCTGAACTCGCCGCCGGCGAACTCGAGGTCGTCCTCCGCGGCTTCGAGTTGGTGCGCAGCGATCTTGCGGGCCTTGTCGATCACCCGTTCCGTCGCCACGTAGATCGCAGTGCCGCCAACGGCGAGCGAGCGCGACCCATAGGTATCCATACCGTATGGGGCCGTAGCGGTGTCTGAGTGGACGACCTCCACATCGTCGGGAGCGACCCCGAGCTGGTCGGCCACGATCATGGACCACGTGGTCACATGACCCTGACCGTGCGGTGACGTGCCGGTCACTACCTGAACCTTGCCGGTCGGTAGTATGCGGACGGTCGCCGCCTCCCAGCCTCCGGCTGTGTAGTTGAGCGAGGCGAGCACACGGCTGGGAGCCAGGCCGCACATCTCGAAGTATGACGAGATGCCGATGCCTAACTGCTTTGGATCGCCGGCCTCCCGCCGGCGGACTTGTTCGGCGCGGAGAGCGTCGTAGCCAGCGAGCTGCAGACAACGCTCGAGGGCACCGGCGTAGTTCCCGCTGTCGTAAACCAACCCGGCGACCGAGCTGTACGGAAACTTGTCCGCGGTGATGAAATTACGCCGGCGGATCTCTGCTGGATCGACCCCGACTTTCGCGGCAAGCGATTCCATGGCCCGCTCTATGGCATAGGTGGCCTCGGGACGGCCGGCGCCGCGGTAAGCATCGGTGGGTGTCTTGGTCGTGAAGACACCCGTACAGGAAAAAGAGTACGCGCCGACGTCGTACACGCCCGCGTACAGGAACGCACCGAGCAGCGGTATCCCTGGGGTGACCAGCTGCAGATACGCACCCATGTCTGCCAAGAGCCTCACGCGGACAGCGGTGATCTTCCCGTCGGCGTCCGCGGCCAGATCGATGTGCTGGATCTGACCCCGTCCCTGGACCGTCGCTTGCGAGCTCTCGGTCCTCTCCTCCACCCACCGGACCGGCTGGCGCATCTTCTTGGATAGGGCGAGCGCCAACACCTCCTCGGCGTAAACGTTCAGCTTGCTGCCGAAGCCGCCGCCGACCGACGGGGCTACGACGCGGAGGCTCGTTTCGGGGACCCCCACGGTCAGGGCGAGCATCACCTTCAGGATGTGCGGGATTTGAGTGGACGAGTAGACCGTGAAGTCGCCGCCGAATGGATGGGGCACGACCACCACACCCCTCGGTTCCATCGGCGAGGGGATCAACCTTTGCTGCACGAACCGCTCGGAAACGGTGTGCGCCGCCTCGGAGAACGCCCGCTCCACCGCGTCCGGATCGGGATCGAGCTCCCACGTATAGCTCACGTTGGTGCCCAGCTCATCGTGGATCACGGCCCTATCGGACGCGGCGTCTTCGAGGTCGAGCACCGCCGGCAGGGGCTCGTAATCGACCACGACAGCATCCGCCGCGTCGTGCGCCTGGTACTCGCTGAGGGCGAGCACGACCGCGACTCCCTCGCCGGCGAAGTTCACCTTGCCGACCGCGAGAGGAACATGAGCCGGAGCTTTCATGTCCTGGGTAACCGACCAGGCGCACGGGAGCGGGCCCGCCCACTCGTCGCGCAGATCCTCCCCGGTGAAGACGGCGACCACCCCGGGCATCGACTCGGCCATCTTCGTGTCGATCGACCGGATGCGGGCGTGGGCGGCGCTGCTTCGCACGACAGCTGCGTGAAGGACGCCGGGTACTGGGAGGTCGGCGACAAAACGGGCCTCACCCGTGAGCAGCGCCGGGTCCTCTCGCCGACGCATCCGGGTGCCAATGACGGAGGCCGGTGCCTCCACCGCGGTCATGACACCGCTCCGATTGTCGAGCCCTTGGCCGCCGCGAGCACCGCCTGCACGATGTTGTGGTAGCCGGTGCAGCGGCAGAGGTTCCCCTCGAGCCCTTCCCTCACCTCCCGCTCGGATGGGTCGGGGTGCTCCTTCAACAATGACACGGCCGCCATCACCATCCCCGGCGTGCAATAACCGCACTGCAGAGCGTGGTACTCGCGGAAGGCCTCCTGCATCGGGTGCATCCGGTCGCCCTCCGCCAGGCCTTCGATGGTCGTGACTTCGGTTCCGTCCGCCTGAGCCGCGAGCATCGTGCAGGACTTCACCGATTCCCCGTTCACGAGGACGGTGCACGCCCCGCACGACGACGTGTCACAGCCGATGTTGGTTCCGGTGAGGCCCGCCGCGTCGCGGAGGTAATGGACGAGCAATGTGCGTGGCTCGACGTCGTGCTCGCGCACCTCGCCGTTGACATTCATCGATATCTTCATCGCTTCCCCCTATCTGTCTGAAAAGTTCAAGTGCCGCTCTGCTTCAACGCCGCCCAGATCCTCTCGGGGGTTACCGGCATGTCGACGTGCCGGACCCCCCTGTGAGACAGAGCGTCCACGAGCGCGCTCTGGATCGCGGGCGTCGAGCCGATCGTGCCGGACTCCCCGATTCCCTTCGCGCCGAGTTGGTTTACGGGAGTCGGCGTCTCCATCGACACCAGCTCGAAGCTGGGCAGCTCCGCTGCGGAGATCATCGCGTAGTCGGCGAGGTTGGCGGTTACCGGGTTGCCGTTACCGTCGTAGCGGACTTCTTCCATAAGCGCCTGAGCGGCGCCTTGGGCTATGCCGCCGTGGCGCTGGCCCTCGGCGAGAAGCGGGTTCAGGATCCGGCCGGCGTCGTCGACTGCGATGTGGCGTTCGAGACGCGCTCGCCCGGTTTCCAAATCGACCTCGACGACGGCAACATGCGCCCCGAAGGGGAACGTCGGCGAAGGGGGGTTGGATCGGTAGTCGACCCTTATGCCCGACTCGCCTCCAGCCTCGTTGGCGACCTCCCCCCAGGTCTTGGAGACAGCTGGCGTACCCGCGACGTGGAACCGTCCCTCGATCTTGTCGAGCACCACGTCCTCGGAGCTCGCCTCGAGCATGGAGGCCGCGACCTTCCGGGCTTCGTCGACGAGCTGCATAGATGCCTCGTGTACCGCGAGACCGGCCGCCTGCAGGGAGCGCGAACCGAACGTTCCCACCCCGGACGCAACCAGATCGGTGTCGTTGGCGATCACCTCGATGTCTTCCATCGGAATGCCCAGCTGCTCCGCGGCCAGCATCGACCACGCAGTCACATGGCCCTGGCCGTGCGGCGAGCTTCCCGTGTAGACCTTGGCCTTCCCGCTCGGCAGGACCTCTACGACCGCGAGTTCCCCTGTGTCGCCGGCACCGTTGGTTATC
>CAZCCS010000008.1:0-23173 GCA_964497005.1 uncultured Acidimicrobiaceae bacterium
GCCGGCCGTTCAGTGAAAGGGTCTTCGTCCACACCAATACCTCAACGGACTCGCCGCCGGGCCCCTTCATCCGGCGGCGAGCCCTGACGTCCTCTACCGCGCCGGATCTCAACGCGTCGGCCGCTTTCTCTGCCCCTTGACTGCTCTCCGTGAAATCGGTGATCGGTCTGCCGACAATCGTGTCTGCGGGCACTCCCGCCAGGTTCGAGGTGGCCTCGTTGACCAGCAGGATGATGCCGCTCTTCTCATCCCAGACCACAAGCGGGAAGTCGAAGTCCTGGATCACTTGTGAAAGTGGGGTATCCGACCTCCCCGAGCCTTCTTCGCGTGCCCGTAGGGCTCCACCCTCCATGGAAGGTTCATAACCGCGCGGTGGGCTCCGCTCCTCACCCCAAGTCGGTGATGAGGCATCGATATCGCTGTCTTATCGTGAGGACACGACCACGAGTGACTCCCAGATCGGCCAGGGAGAGGCCTTCGGTGTACCCGCCACGGCCACCGGCGGTGACGCGCCGGGTCGCTCCGCCGGGAGGATCCGTGCTGCGGTCGCAATAGTTCTGGTGATCCTGGGAGTTCTCAGCCTGGTCCTCTCCCCGGTCGTGATCTGGGGACGGAATCTGGTGCTCGACACGAGCCGTTACGTCCAGACTCTCGAGCCTCTCGCCTCGAACCCCGGCGTGCAAAATTCGTTGATCGCGGCGGTCGACAAGCAGGTCGACACCCACCTGGATGTTCAGTCGTTGGTTGGGCAAGCCCTGCCGGCTCCCGCTGCGAAAGCACTCAGTGGCCCCCTTCAAACCGCGGTCGAGGCGTTCGTGAACAAAGTCACCACCACGTTCGTGCAGAGCGCCGCGTTCAAGCAGATCTGGATTCAGATGAATCGGGTCGCGCACGAGCAGATCGTGAACCTTCTGACGGGCAAGCCTCTCGCAAACGGTGTGATCAAGTCGAATTCTGACACCATCGTCCTCGACCTCGGCCAGGTGGTGCAGAACGTGAAGTCTCGCCTCGTTGCCGCCGGGATCACAGTGGCGTCCTCGGTCCCAGCTGTGGGCGCCGTCATCCAGGTCGCGCACGTCAAGGGGTTGAGCGGCGCTCAGTCTCTCGTGCGCGCGCTGGATACGATCGCCGACTGGCTCCCGTTGATCGGAATTGGGCTGGTGGGGGCGAGCATTGCCCTCGCGCGCAGGAGAAGGCGACGCCTTGTGGCGTCGGCAGTAGGACTCGCTGGAGGAATGCTCGTCCTCGGAGCCGCGCTCCTGGCCGCGCGGTACGTATTCCTTTCGCAACTGCCGGGTACTTCGTTCCCTCGCTCGACCAGCGCGTACATCTTCGACACTTTGGTGCGATACCTGCGTCTCGGGATACGCCTGGTCTTCCTGGCGGCCCTCATTGTCGGGCTCGTCGTATGGGTGACCGGGGGTTCCACCGGGGCCGTCCGTCTGCGCGCCTGGTCGGCACGGATGTGGTCGGCGTTCGGCCGAGGGGGGCGTAGCGGCCAATTCGTCGGCGTGATAGCTCGCCACATAAACGTGGTCCGTGCGGTCATCGTCGGAGGCGGTCTGCTCGTCCTCCTTCTCCTGGATGGGCCCTCCTACGGGACCGTCATCCTCGTTGGCGCGATTGTCGTGGTGCTGCTTCTGGTCGCCGGGGCCCTTCGCCATAGGGGCGAAGAGGTGGTGCCGGCTGGACCGAAAGCTGCTTAGCGACCGCTGTATCTAGACGTTCGCCGCCGCGAGCTTGTTTCGGCTAACCGGTGCCGCCAAGAGTTGCGGGTACGCATCGCTGTCGAACAGGCTGATGAACTGTTGGACCGGGACTGGTATCTCGACCAGGGTTGCGGCCGACCACCAAGGGGCTCTGCGCACCCAGAGCTTCGAACTGCCCACCACCACGCCTCGAAGGTGAGGATCGGCGCCGAGGACGGCGTTCAGGTAGCGGGCGATGGCACAGTTGTTTCTGTCTCTCGGCAGGCCACGAACGCCCTCGCCCGCCAAGGTTGCCGCCACGTCCTCAGCGCTACCGCCGAGACCGCTGAGCAACGTGGTTACGTCGTTTCGCAGCACTTGTCGCTTAAGACGGCTCATCGACCCTCCAGTCACTGCCATGCACCGATTCGTCATTCCCTGATACTGAGCGTTGTCGACGCTTTCAGATACCCCCACCGCTCTAGGAGATATTCGCCTTCATCCTCTGGAACTCGTCGTCGGAAAGGACGCCGGAGTCGTGAAGGCTGTTCAGTTTGGCCAGCTCCTCGTCACCGTTTGTGTCCTTGACCACGCTGCGGATGTACTCCCGGGTCGCCAGGTCGCTCGCAGTCGCGTCGTCCACGGCGTGCTGGTGCATCTTCTTCCCTCGGGCTATCAGGTAGATGAGGACACCGACAAGCGGCAGGGCGAAGACCAGGATGATCCAGAAGGCTTTAGCCCACCCGGACAGGTCGCGACTCCGGAAAATGTCAGCGAACACCATGATTACGAGCCAGATCCACAGGAAAAAGCCCACGAACCAAAGGGTTGTCCAGAAGATGTTTAGAAGCGGATAGTCCGTAGCCAGAACGCTCATCTGTTGGCCTCCTGTGGTCTCTGCATCCAGCCGACGACCATCTTCGCCACTGACTCGATTCCCGTCCTCACCTGATCCGGGGGAGGGTCTTGGTCTCCGTGCAAGTCGCGGAGGCTCATAGGAGCCCGCAAGACTTGGCGAGTTCCACCGCTTCTGATCGAGACGACGCGCCGAGCTTGCGGTAGAGCCCCTTCATATGTGTCTTGACGGTATTGGCCGAGATGTACATACGGCGCCCGATCTCGTGCTGGGTCAGGTGGCTCGGCAAGAAGGCAATGAGCTCCCGCTCCCGCTCGGTCAGCGGTTCTAGCATCCCCAAGGGCTCGGGGGACCTTGCGCCGGCAAGAGCGGCCAGCCGCGAAAGCAGTTCCTGGTGGTAAACGCCTTTCGGCCGGACGGTCATCGCCAACATCACATCGATGACCTGGCGCGGTTCCTCCATGAAGACCCTGAAGAAGCGTTCCGGCCGTGCGAGATCTATAGCTTGCTCGAGACACTGTTCGGCAACCTTCGGATTGCCTGTTTGGAGGCTGATCCGAGCTCGGAGCAGCATTCGCTCGATCCGGTCACGCACACCACCTCCGCTCGGAGCTAGATGGTCGAGCTCAGCCGCAGCCTTGTCAGGTCTACCAGCACAGAGATGGATGCGAACGAGGCTGTCGGGAGGGCGGGCGGCCGCGGGGATTTGATCGAGGGTGAATCTGGCGTGTTCGACCTCACCCAACGAGAGGTAGCAACGGAACTCGAGGGTGCTCGCACGCAGCAACACGGATCCTGGAAGGCGCTCCACAGACGATCTTTCCCAGACCGCTTCCAGCTGGCGCAAGCTTTCGCCAGGGTTCCCGTCGGACAGGCTCAGCCGAGCAAATTCGCAGTCGACCAGCGCGACCCACCGGAGGAGCGCTGTCTCTCGGGCGAGTTTTCGTGCCTCAGCGAGCCGCTGTCGGGCTTCTAGCACTTCATCCTGCTCGAATAGGGCTCCGGCCAGCGCAACGAGGCTCTCGATCTTGAGCACGGACGACAGCGCCCCTTCTCCGGCTGTCTCAAGAGCGCGCCGAGCAAGCGTGACCGCCTCGCGGAGGTGCCCACCAGCGAGCGCGACTGAGGACAGCGGGCCGAGAGCCAGCACACCCCTCGGTTCGAGGTTCGGTTGCCGATGCTCGTCGAGGGTTCGCATGGCGTAGACGGGCCGACCCATGTCGGCGTGGGCTTTCGCGACCATCCACCGCACCGCGGAGGTGACGGCGTTGTCGAGCGCCGGGAGCCAGTCGGGCCGCAGCCGGTTGGCCTCCTCTGGCCCAGCTTTGTCAAGGAAGTGGGCGGACGCCTCGGAGTGGGCTAGAACTCCCTCGGCGTCCAGCGCAGCGGAATCGTGGATCGCCCAGAGCCATTCCGCTCTGGCACGATTGTGGAGGCCCTCCACACTTGAATCGAGGCCGACTTGGAGACGGGTGAGCCAACATGCCGCGTCGTCCAACCGAGACGCGCAAAGCAGGGATGCGCAGAGCGCGTACATCCTGAGCGGATCAGCCTCGAAGTAGCGCTCAGGAATCTGATCGGGAAGGAGGAGGTGAGTACGCGAGACCGGCCCGGTTACCAGTTGGCGGACGACCTGGGCTACCTCCAGCCCCAACGCCAAGTCCGCCCGATGGGCGAGGATGTAGTGATGTTTCGCAGCGTCGTCGCATCCAGCTTGGGTGAGCCAGTCCGCTGCTCGCCGGTGGGCCTCTACGATCGAAGGCTCACCTTGTCTCGCCAAGCGTCGGCCCAAATGCCCCCGAAGCGCGGGATGGTAAACGTAGAGCCCATCCTGCCCGATGTCCTGGACCAGAAGCTGCCGGGAAGCGAGTGAATCAAGTACCCGGCGGGAATCAGCCCGTCCGGTCACCGCTTCACAGAACTCCGGGCTGACCCGCCGAGCTACCGAGGTGAGTGCCAGGAACTCGGCGTCTTCCCAGGACAGCGGGCCTAGAACTTCACGTTCCAGATAGTCCCACAGAGGTCCTCCGACCGCATCGAGCTCCAGGGCCACCGCCCGCGGATCGCAACGCTGCGACAGGAGCACCGCGGCCAGACGGAGTCCGACTGCCCAGCCTTGAGTGAGTCGAAGAAGTTGCTCGATGGTTTCACTGTCGACGGTCCCCTCCATCGAGCATGCGATGAGGTTGGCCGCCTCCTCGAAGGTGAACTCGAGTTCGTTTTGACGGATTTCTGAGACTTCGGCGACCAATCCCAGTCTGGCCAGAGACAGCGCCCCACGATGGCGGCCGATGAGGATCGCCTTCCACCCAGCCGGGAGTTCGTTGATCCGCTCCTCCACCTGAGCGGCAGTCGACAGATCTGAGATGAGATGAATGTCATCGACGACGACGAGGTTCGATGCGTCAGGATCCCGGATGAGTTGGGGAATGGTCTCCGCGGGACGCGCAGAGCGTCCGGACAACCAGTTGGTTCTGCCGGCACACTCTGACCTCACCCAGCCGGAGACAAGCCACGTCTTTCCGCACCCGGGGGGCCCGGTCACGACAGTCACCTTTCGGTGCGACGCCTCTGCAAGTCGGGCGTGCAGTCGCGGTCGAGGTGTCCAGTGAGCCGGCAGAGGAGGCGGGGGGAACCCCTCCGGCTGGTCTGACTCGACTCTTTGGAACGTCTTTCGCGAAATCGGGACCGCCGGCATGAGCCCTCCCGGAGAACGAACTGAAAGGGGAATGCCGGGGGGCTCGGGCAGACAGCCCGTCGTGATCCTGACGGAGCTATTACGCCGGAGGCTAGGCCGACTTGGGCTACTACTCAACAGACGAAGGGCTTTCGGCCAAATATCGCGACCCGTCCTTGAGCGCCTATTCCTCATTTGTCACATTGCCGAGGCCGCTAGCCGGAGTGATCTCACCCCGATCCCGGACGGCGCCGAACTGTCATCGGGTGTTCACCCCAAGCGGAGGATCCAGGCGAGGGTTCTGCGGTGTTCACTGGGTGGACCGTATGGCTAAGCGGTGGCGGTCACTCGTCATCGCCGACGTTGGGGCCCTGAGGCAGCCCGAGGGATAGGCATGACTCCAGGCAGTGAGCCACAAACACCCGAACCCGCAGACGGCGACCCCGTTGTTACGCCGCATGAATCCGAATATCACACTCAGGACGAGTCATCGACGTCGACCATTCATTTGACTGATCGCGAGATGGAGATCTTGCAGTACCTACCCACCCGGATGTCGACGATCGAGATAGCTGAGTGCCTGACGATCTCTCCGAACACAGTCAAGACGCACCTCAAGAGCATCTACAACAAACTCGCCGTGCGATCTCGCAACGAAGCAATCCTTCAGGGATCTCGCTATCACCTAATCGCCAAGGATTCGAAATGGCTGGTCACACACTGACGGGTAACGTCGCGGTCACGAGGAGGTTGCGGTGATACTGGCTTACAGCGGTGGTGCGGACAAGGTGGGATCTCCGCAGTCAAGCCTCGACAAGCTTTCGGATCCAATAGACGATCTGGTCGCCGGAGTTGCCGTCATCATCGCAGGCTGGGCGCTAGTGACCCGTGCCACGGCTTGGTGGCGCAAGAACAACAGCTCGGGGCACGGGCTTCAGCTGACCTGGCACCGGCTCGAGACAGTAGCTCGTGCCGCTCTGGACCAGTGGAGAACCTACGAGCCTCCGCCCTCGACGCCTACTGAGTAGTTAGTGCTCAGAGTCGACCTCTACGTAGAAGCTGTCCTCTGAGTGGAAGGAGCGGTCGTCGAGGCGAGGATGCGCGCCTTTTGCGCGTTAAATTCGTCCTGCGACAGAACCCCGGAATCACGGAGGCTCGCAAGCTGCGACAGCTCGGAAGCAGCGCTGTAGCCGCCAGCCCCGGCGGCCGACCGGATGTATTGGTCCGTCATGGCTTGCTGTTCGGTGACGGCGACAGCAGCGTGCTCGCGCATCTTTCGCCCGCGAACGATCAGGTAGAGGAGCACGCCAAGCAACGGCAGGGCGAATATCGCGATCACCCATAGGGCTTTCATCCAGCCCGAAAGGTCACGGCTGCGGAATATGTCGGCGAACACGATTATCGCAATCCAAATCCACAGGAAGAAGCCAACGATCCAGAGCATGGTCCAGAATGCATCCAGCAAGGGATACGACGTTGCAATCATGAGGACACTGTCCCTTCCTTCTTCAGATGGCGCCGCCCAAGCGAGTGGACCGCGCACTGATCATCACCCAGGACGAGGTTCCCACCATCACCCAGGTAGGGCGATCCGCGAGGTTGTCCCTAAGGCTGTGCTGAGCCTCAGCGCATCGGAGGAGGGCGAATGGCGAAACGGACACTAAGCCCAGACGAGACGATCTTGGCGGTTGGCCGTCCGGGCTTTTGGGGCGTGTGGCACAAGTACCTTTTGACCGGCGGTCTGTACGGCGTCTGGCACAAGAGGCACGTGACGGTATTGACCGACAAGCGCCTCCTGATGGGCAAGGGGATCGTCTCGAGGCAGGAATATTCAATACCGATCAAGGCGATCGCAGCAGCTACCTACAATCGGAACGGTCTTGCCGGCTATTGCGTCCTGCGTGACCAATTCCGTCAAACGACCCGAGTTGGCCCGCTGCGGCCTCGCACAGCGTGGCGATTCGTCGAAGAGCTCGAGAACCGGATCTGACACAGTCCCGAAGTTTGTGCCGGAAGTCCCGACCTAAGTGCCGGACCTAAGTGCCGGACCTATGTGCCGGACCTATGTGCCGGACCTATGTGCCGGACCTATGTGGTGGCCCCGCTGCCGCCCGGTAGTCGGTCACCCCAAGCGGGTGTAGCTGGTCGTGTGCCTCGACGGTACGTTCGCGGGAGCACTCGGCCGCGAGCGCCGTTCCCGCTTACCGGTCCAAGCGACCGGCCGTTCACTCCAAGGAGCCCTGATGGCAAGCACCGATATGCATCCCGAGCAGATCTTCGAGGGGTTGGCCGATGAGAGCGCCCCCGTACTAGAGACCGTCCTTCAGATGAATCTCGATTCGCTTGCCGCTTGCTCACTCGATGAACGGTCCTACCTCCTCGTCCGTTTGGCGGCTCTTATCGCGATGGACGCGCCACCGGCCTCCTACCTGGCTCAGCTCGCCCTCGCAAGAGACAGCGGGCTCAGCCTGTCGGACGCCCAAGGGGTATTCGTTGCTGTTGCGCCGATCGTTGGAACACCTCGGGTCACCGCAGGGGCCGGAAACATCCTTCGTGCCTTCGGCCTGGCCGAAGCACTCGAAGACTCCTGAGGTCAGCCCGACCCCGCGACCTGTAAGCGGTGCGGTTCCTTCGGCCTCACGGTGAGGCACACCATACATGTGGGGGCTGCCGACGAGATTCAGCCCGACGGCTGGCGGGGGAAGGTGGCCGGCCTTGTTGAGGCGTTCGTAAAAGATGACGATGCGTCGGTAGAGCGAACGCTCCACGAGCTGTCGCGTTCCCATCGTGCTCTCGCACCCCTGACGTTCGGGATAGGAGCGCTGATGATGCTCCTCCAGGGCCTGCGGATGCTGCTTACCAACTGGCGGTTGTGCCTTCTCGAGGCCCTTCCTGCGATCTGGATATGGGCAGCGATGTTGGACCTCAAGGTGCACCTCGTGAAAGGGCTCGACTTCAACCTGTGGTATGGACCGGGTGCCCTCAGCGCCATCCTCGGAATTGCGATTATCAGTGCAGTTGCCATCTATCTGAACACGGTCTTCGCGCTCGCCGTGACCTCGCATCCGATCGAAGTGAGAGCCGCGTTCGGCCGATCGCGATCTCGCGCAACTCCAGCCTTGGTTATCGGTTCAACGGTGGGCCTCGCCCTTGGAGTCTGCGTCGTCTTAGTGCCGCGCTGGGGCCTTGGATGGTTCAGCTTCTCGCTGGGAATCGTTGTCGCTGTGCTGATGGTGACCTACGTGACCGTACCGGCACGGCTGGTCGGGGCCTCCAAGCGCTCCTCCCGTCGCGACGGAATTCTGTCGGCAATAGTCGCCGGAACCGTTGGGGCGATTGTCTGCGCGCCTGCGTACGTAATGGGCCGGGTAGGGATCCGCCTGCTCGACAGTCAATCGCTCCTCGTGCTCGGCGCGATTGTCCTGTCGGTCGGCTTTGCCCTTCACGCCGGGGCCTCCGGGGCAATCAAAGCAGTAAAGGTCAGCGCCACGCTCGTTAAAGCCCCGACAAAGGCACCATCCGTCTAATAATTTTCTTGATACGCACCCGACCCTCGATACCTTCGGGGTAGGTACTGGAAACCATGGTCGCAGCCACGCCTGCCGCCGGTGGATATCGACGCCCGACGAGGGCAGAGTGGAGCCTGGCGGCCCTCAACGAAATGAGCCTCGAGGTCCTGCGCGGGCAACGCGCCTCCGAGACTCTTTCCATGACTGTTCAATCAGCCCGCCAGGTGTTTGATGCGGACAGCGCGGGAGTTGTAACAGCAGCGGGCGACACTGGCCCCAAGACCGCAGTTGTGAGCAACGCAGATCGCGCCCATTCGGTTACGAGCGTCCCCGACCGCGCCCTGGTCGAGCGGCACCTGGCGGTCACCGCGCCGATGGTCTCGGGCCGGTATTCCTTCGGACAGCTAGTAATCACCCGCGCCAGCGTTCCCTTCACTACTGAGGATGTTGAGGCGGTCGAAGGATTTGCCTCGGCGGCAGCGAGGATACTTGCAGCGGGCCAAGAGCGAGCCCAGGCGGAGTCACGGATGCGAGATGTTGCAGCACAGTTGCAGACGGCTCTTGACACCCGGATCATCATCGAGCAGGCGAAGGGAATCATCGCTGCTGTTCGCAATATTGACGTCGAGGAAGCCTTCGATCGGCTCAGAAAGCATTCGCGCAGCCACAACGCAAACATTCATGACACAGCTGCCGCGGTGGTTCGCCGGCGCTTATTGCCCTAACCCGCAACGACAGTCTTCTCCGTGTCGAGTCTCCGAGATTAAAGGCTTTTTCCCTGGCCGAGTTTTGGATCATCGTGATATGGTGACGAAGCCGCCGAGACACCCCGCCTAGTGAGGCCATGATCCCGCCTGCAGGCTTTGTGAAAGACCGGCCGCACTCGACCGAAAGGGCGCAGCCTGATGAACCGCTTCGACGCGCTGGATGCTTCGCTGCCGATAACGGACATCAGAGAGGACACCTTGGTGGGTTTGCTTCGAGAAGCCAGCCTCGCTCTCGACGGAATGCTTGAGTCGGCACTCGCCAACTCGGACACCACAGTGGTCGATTTGGGAGAAGCGAGCCAAGCTGTTCACCGGGCGCTTGTCGCCCTCACCGCCGGCTAAACCGGCCTCGCCTCCGGCTAAACCGGCCTCGCCTCCGGCTAAAGCGGCCCCTTCCGTCCCGACATCACCAAGCCCCCGCCGAGGCTCATAAGCCGCACTTTCACATCTTTGATGCCGGCATCGTTCCACGCTGCTACATGCCATTCCACTGGATAGCGTCGGTAGTGGTCGCTTATCGAAGGTCCCAGGAATCGCCCGACGCTGTACCACTCCCTGCCACCGGTTACGAAGCCAGCCGCCGGAAGCAACAGCCGGGTGTACATCACCCACATCGCTCGCCAGAACCGGTTGGGCGGCTGAAGAAACTCGAGGCTGGCGATTGCACCTCCAGGCTTGACCACCCGGGCGAGCTCGCGCAGGGTCGATGCCGGGTTAGACACGTAACGCAGCAAATAGGTAAAGGTGAGAGCGTCGAAGGTGGCATTGTCGAAGGGCAGGTCCTCGGCCCGGCCGAGCACCAAAGAGATCCGGTTGCTCTGGCCGAGGCGCGCGACGTTCGCCGCACCGGCGAGAAGCATCTCGGGGGTGAGGTCGATGCCGGTGACGTGAGCAGGCGTTCTGTCTGCGAGCTGCAGAGCCACGCCCGCCGGCCCGGTCGCCACGTCGAGAACTGAGGACGGCGAAGTAGCGGCGACGGCGTCAATCATGGCCCGCCTCCACCTGCCGTTCTGCCCCATCGAGAGGACCTCGGCTAGTCGGTCATAGCGCGCGGGCAGGCCGTGGAACAACGAGCGAGCGAACTCGTTCGGACGGGATCGGGATTCGGCTGTGCGCATCGGGGCCCCTCCTTCGTGCCTGCGTTCTGCGAGAATCGGCAGGCGGTGCCAGGACCTCGACATTACGACGCGCTCGTGATTGGAAGCGGCCCGGCCGGAAGTGCGGCTGCACTGGTTCTGGCGAGAGGGGGCGCCCGGGTGGCTCTCGTCGATAAGGCCGGGTTCCCCCGGGACAAAGCTTGCGGGGATCTGATCGGCCCGCGTGGAGTGCAGACTCTCGCCGAGCTCGGAATCCATCCCAAAGGCCCGCACCTGGGCGACATGGAGGTAATCGGACCGACGGGACGCCGGGTCGTGTTGCCGGCGCGCGAGGGGCTCAGCTACCCGGGCCACGCGATCGTCGCGCCGCGGTTGAGGTTCGACGCTTTCCTGCACCATGCAGCTGTGGAGGCCGGCGCGATCCCGTTCACCGGCCGTGCGGGCGCGCCCCTTTATTCGTCCGACGGGCGCCTAGAGGGGTTCGACGTGCACCTGGACAGGGGCGACCTGGACGACGACCGACTGGCGCGCCTGACCGCCGACGTTGTCATCGGGGCCGATGGCGCGTTGAGTCGGGTGGGCGCCGCCGCAGGACTCGTCGACGACAAGGGAGCGATCTGGGGATTCGCTCTCAGGGGCTACATCGCCGCAGCGGTCGACCTACCCCGCATTTACTTCTGGGAACCTTCGAGGTGGTCGGGCTACCCGGGTTACGGGTGGGTGTTCCCCGGAGAGGACGGCGCCGCCAACGTCGGAATCGGTGTTGCCGCGCGCGGGGACCGCCGCATTGGCGCGCGGGCTGTCCGCGACCTCCCTCGTTTCCTGGCCGGCGCCGGCTTCGACCCTTCGGCGCTGACCCCGACCGTGGGAGGCTGGTTGAAGATGGGCATGGTCGGCACGGTGCCCGCTTCGGGAACCACCCTCTTGGTAGGCGACGCCGCAGGTCTGGTCAACTCCCTCCAGGGGGAGGGAATCGCCCAAGCCCTGGGCAGCGGCCGGGCTGCTGCGGAAGCGGTGCTCAAGGGCGGGCCGGCCAGAGCTTCGTCGCTGTACTTAGAGGAGTTGGCCGCCCGGTACGCCCCGCACGCATTGACCACCGGACCCGCTACCGCGTGGATGATCGAGCGGCCACGAGTGGTCGCTGCGATCGGGCGCCTTCTCACCGCGCCAGGCATCGGTCACGCGTTGGCGGGAGGGTGGGCGATCTACTGGAACGACCTGCTCGAAGGTGCCAGCCCCGGTTGGCCGCGCCGAGTTGCTCAGCTCGCACACCGGATGGGAAGCCTCGCCACATCCCGTGCCGCAGACAGGCGAGGGCTCACTGAGAGCCTCTCGCTCACCGAGCCCGCAGCTGGCGGCGAAAGCCGCTGACCGTAGCCTCGACAACCCGGTCGTGCCCCCAACGAAGCAGCGGATGGGCAACTCGGGCCGCGATGCGCATCGGACGTTGCAGCATCTCCAGAGACCAGGCGACGTCGGTCACGGTGCTATCCCCCTCGGCATGCAAACGAAGGTGCGCGTCACCGGAAAGATCCCCGGTCACTCGCGCATCGATCAGCTCGCAAGGGACGCAGCGCTCCAGCTCGACGTCCACGTGCATCTGATAGGGGACCGGCGGGCAGACGGTCCCGTGTAGGACCGATCCGCTTAGGAGGCCCCCGCCGTCTACCTCGAGCTGGCCGAGCCAGCCCCACCACCGCTCAAACTGGTCCAGCCTCCCGATTGCGGACCACAGATCACCGGGCGGAACGGGAAATAGAAACCTACCCGCATAGTCCATCACGTAACACGATGAGGCCACTACCCAAGTATGGTGCCTGGGCCATGGGTTCGCTTGATGGACGGGTCGCGCTGATAACCGGTGCGGCAAGGGGTCAGGGACGGTCACACGCGGTTGCCCTGGCCGGCGAGGGCGCCGACATCGTGGCGTGCGACGTTCCGCGCCCAATGTCGACGCCCACCTACCCGCTCGCTTCCAAGGACGACCTTGTGCAGGCCGCCAAGCTGGTCGAGGATCTTGGGCGCAGGTGCCTGCCGATCCCACTGGACGTGCGCGACGCCGGCGAGGTCAACGCAGCGGTCGAGCGGACGGTCGAAGAGTTCGGGAGGCTCGACATCGTTGTAGCCAACGCCGGCGTGGTTGCGACCGGCCCGCTGGTCGACGTGAGCGACACGGCGTGGGACGAGCTGATCTCTACCAACCTGACCGGTGCGTTCCACACGCTGCGAGCGGCGATACCGGTGATGAGGAAGCAGCGGTACGGGCGGATCGTGGTCACTTCGTCGATGGGTGGTCGGATGGGGATCCCCGATCTCGCCGCCTACAACGCAACCAAGTGGGGTGTCATAGGCCTTGCCAAGTCGGTTGCACTGGAGGTTGCGAAGGAGGGGATCACCGTCAACGTGGTCTGCCCGACCACGACGCAGACTCCGATGGTTCAGCCCTACCCCAACGCCGATGTGCCCGACGAGTTGGTCAAGCGGTTCCTTCGCACCAATCCGATCCCGATCCCTTGGCTTCAGCCGGAGGACGTCACTCGCGCCGTGATGTACCTGGTGACCGATCCTGGGGTCATCACCGGCAGCGTCCTCGAGGTGGGGCTCGGGTCCAGCGCCCGGATGCACTGACCCCAAGCGCGGGACATTTCTTTGCAGGGCGGGAACTGGCCGGCCGTCAGCTCACGTCAAACCCCTGGAACCTCTGAACGGGAGGTTGAACGGGAGGTGCAGGGATGCGACGTGTCGTCTCCGCTCTGGCGGTCGTGCTGGGAGTATCGATTGCCTGGTCCCCGGGCGCTTTTGCATGCGGGGGGTTGGTCGCTCCGAACGGAGCGGTGAAATTGGTAAACACGACGACCCTCGTCACCTATCACGCCGGAGTGGAGCACTACGTCACCTCGTTCGAGTACGAGGGAGGAGGAAGCAAGTTCGGGTCGATCATCCCGTTGCCGGGGGTGCCCACCTCGGTGAGCCGTGGAGGGAGCTGGACCCTGCAGCGGCTCGAGAGAGAGGTGCATCCGCCGGTACCCGTCCCTGCGGGTGCACTGGCGCAGAGTGCTTCAGGTGGCACGGGCGCACAGGTGATCTTGCGCACCCAGGTCGACGCCCTCGACATCACCGTGGTCAAAGGAGGCGGCCGGGCGGTAACCGACTGGGTTCGCCAGCAAGGGTTCGCGGTGAGCCCCGACCTCGGGCCCACACTTGACTTCTATGCCCGCCGCAGCCCGGTGTTCCTGACCGCCACCTTCGACCCGGCGGCCGAGGCCGCCAGAGGTCTCGGCGTCGGCGATGGCACTCCGGTTCAGGTGACCATCCCAACTGCGAACCCATGGGTCCCCCTTCACATACTCGCTCTCGCCAAGGATGCCGACGACCAGGTGCAAGCGGACGTGTTCATGCTCACCGACCACCAGCCCGCTCTGCTCACGGGGCCGGGCGTGACGCTGGCCGCCAGCCGCGCGGCGGATCCCTCTCTGCTATCGGACCTTCGGTCGGACAAGGGCATGGGCTGGATCCCCAACTCCGCTTGGCTTTCATATCTGACGCTTGCCTCGCCCGCCTCTGCCCTGACCTACGACCTGTCCGCAGACGTGTCAGGAGCCGGGAGGCCGTCGCTGACGGCCGCCGGGTTGTCCTTCCAGCCTGTGGCGCTGCCGCTACCGCACCATTCCACCGAGGTGGGGTGGTGGATTCTGCTGAGCGTCGGCGTCACGATGGCAGCCTTCGCTCTCGGGGGATGGCGGGCTAACCGTCGCTACGCGGCTGAGCGCTACTTTCACCAGGACGTCAAAACCTAACGCTGGCTTCAGCGTCGGCCCGGCGCCGCCGACAACTCTCAGATGGAAACCGAACCGGTGCCGTGCCCGGGTTGCGGCGAGGCGATGACCGTTGCTGTCAACCGGGCGGTGAGTTCGCGCGAGTACGTGTGCAACCACTGCGGCGGTGTCGTCGCCGGCGTTCCGGTTTTCCGGCACCTGCTGGGCGATCATCAAGTTGGCCAGATCTGGAGCGGCCAGATTTGCACTGATGAGTCGGGATCGGATGACGCCAACCCCCTGCGGTGCGGGTTCTGTTCTGCGGAGATGGAACCCCGAATGCTCGAGCACGGGCACGCCGGGATCTGCAAGACCTGCCAAGTGATCTGGTTCGATAAAGAGGCGCTTGAATCGCTGACCACGACTGTGCGGACTGAGGCGTTGTCGGAGGTCGGAGTGACCAAGTGCGGCTACTGTGGCGCGGCGATCAGCTCGCCCCTCGACGAAAGATGCCGGTACTGCGGCAAGGCCTTCGACGTGGCACCGGTGTTCGACGCCGCGCCGACATTGACCGCGGGGACGGGATAACCCAACCTTCCGCCCGGACCCGCAAGAATCATTGCATGCAAGGGCTGCAGTGGAGGGAAGTGGCCGATCGGCTGGCCGAGGCAAGGGTCTACTGGGTCCACACGACCGGTCCGGGAGGGACGCCAAACGCCACGCCGGTCTGGGGCGTGGAGCTGCAGGAGGTTCTCTACTTCTACACCCACAGCGGAACGGTCAAGGCCCGCAACCTCGAGCAGAACCCCTCGGTGGTCGTACACCTGGAAAGTGGATCCGATGTGGTGCTCGTCCACGGTCGCTTCCTTTATATGGGGCACCCGTCCCAGCACCCCGACGTCGTCGAGGTCTTCGAAAAGAAGTACGACCGGCCCGAGGAGCGTCCTTTCCTGCCCTCCTCGGACCCGATGTTCGACGTTCTCTATTCGCTCGAACCGCGCCGGGCGCTCACCTGGACGCTTCCGGACTCCGAGGCCTCCACCCGCCGCTGGACAGCGATGACCTCCGCCTGATGCTTCTTTCGCGAATTCGACATCGCCGGAGTGCCGCAGCAACACTTTGCCTAGGGGAGGAGGTGCCAACGTGACGGATCTGGTGAACGACCACATCTACGAAGTCCAGGCTCGCGGGTGGACCGTCATCGAGGATGCCATCGAGCCGGGTCTCATCGACGAACTGGCACAGGACCTCGACCGCCTCGAAAAGGAACTCGACGTCCAGCCGTCCGACAACTCGTTCGAAGGCCGCAACACCCTACGGGTCTACAACCTCCTCGCCCGCGGCGAGGTCTGGTGGCGAGTCCCGGTGCACCCCGCCGTCCTTCCGGTGGTCGAAGGGGTGCTCGACAGCGGCTGCCTGATCTCCTCGCTGTCGTCGATCGACATCGGCCCAGGTGAAATCGCCCAACCCATCCACGCCGACGATCAGCTGATCCCGATCCCAAAACCGCACCCGCCGACGGTGTGCAACACCATGTGGGCGCTCACCGACTTCACCGAGCCCAACGGGGCAACCCGAGTGATTTCAGGTACCCATCTGGCTGACGATTCTCCCGTCTACGGCCAGCACTACGAGTCCGAGCCCGCCATCATGAAAAAGGGCAGCGTTCTCGTTTGGCACGGCAGCCTCTGGCATGGCGGAGGCGCGAACAAGACAGGGGAGCGGCGTGTGGGCGTGGCAATGAACTACTGCGCCGGCTACATCCGCCAGCAGGAGAACCAGCAGCTGGGCCTCCCGGTCGAGATGGTCCGCCGCATGCCCCGCCGGCTGCAGGAGTTGGTCGGCTACGGCATCTACAACGGGCTCATCGGCCATATCAACAAGCACAGCCCGGCTTCGGTCCTGCTCACACCAGTTGAGTCGGGGAGCGGGATGGTGTGGGACCAGGTGGGCTGACGCCGCGCCGGCGCCGGCGCAGCCGGTCCTGGGAGATCGCCGCGCCGAGCAGGATGAGGGCGGCACCGAGTGGTTCATACCAGTGCACCGTCTCTCCAAGAAACGCAGCCCCGACGATCACCGCAAAGATGGGCACGAGATAGGTGACGCTGCTGGCGATGGCGGGGGGAGCGTTGCTGATCACGTCGAAATTCAGCACGTAGGCGATCCCAGTTCCGAGAACGCCAAGTGCGGCCATGGCGATAAACGAGTTCGCCGGCGGGTTCGCCCGGACATGGCCGAGGGCGATCCCAAACGGGAGGATCTGCAGCGTGCCGCACACCACCTGACCCGTGGCAAGTGCTATCGGGGACTCGGCTCCCGCACGTGAGGTGAGGAACCTGGCCGAGTACGCGAACCCAATCCCGTAGCAAGTCACCGCGACCAAACAGGCGCCGATTCCCGCAAGCTGGGCGCCGCCCAGCCCGTTCCACACCCCGAGCACGACCAACGCCCCGCCGAATCCGAGAGCCAAGCCAAGCGCGAGCCGCCTATTGAGGAGCCGCTGGCGGAAAACCGTCATGGACGCTGCGATGGTCGTGAGTGGAGTAAGCGCGTTGATGATGCCGGCGAGCACGGCGGATATGTGGGTCTCGCCGTAGGAGAAGAGGGTGAACGGAACGCTGCAGAAGAGGAGCGCCAGCACGAAGAGATGTCCCCACGTGGCTGGCCGGCGGGGGAGCGCGGTGCGGGTCAGTGCAGAGACCGCGAGGAGCGCCGCCGCCCCAAACGCAAGGCGCAGGAGGGCCACGTCGACGAACGCGACGGCCTGCAAGCCGACCTTGATCCACCAGAACGAGCAACCCCACACGGCCGCCAGAATGAAGAAGGAGCCCTGCCAGGGGAAGCGTCGGACGCTAGTGCCAGTCGTACCAGCGTTTGCGGTTAGGGGCTGCGTCGTAGACATCCGTTTGGACCGTAGGGGCGCCTGAAGCGGCGCGAAAGCGGTTTTCCGACAGGTACTTGGAGCCCGTTTGAGGGTAGCGGTCAGAAGGTACCGCGAACCGTCAGTCGACGTTCAGGCTCTGTTGACCCGCAGTCCGTCAAGGACCATGTTGATAAGCCGTTCGCCCTGTTCGGGGGTGAGGGTCGCGCTCATGCACATGGGCGAAACCAGCTGCATGAGGTCGGCGCCGTCTATGTCTGTCCTCGCCTCGCCGGCGTCTTGGGCCCGGCTCAGGACCTTGCCGGCAGCCTCGAAGATGCGCTCGCGTGAGGCCGACTTGAGGTCCGGGTTCTTGTCGAACGCCTCGTGCAGCTCGTTGAGGAAGGTGCGCTTGGCGCGGCCGTACTCGACGTAGGCACGCAGCCACGCTTCCAATGCCGCCCACGGCTCGAGCTCGACGAGCCCCCGGTCGGCCGACCCCACCAAGGTCTCCACATCGTCGCGGTAAACCGCCTCGACCACGTCTATCCGCTTCGGGAAGTGCCGGTACAGCGTTCCGACCCCCACCCCGGCGTGCTTGGCGATCGCCTCCATCGAGGCGCTCCCGCCCTGGTCAGCGAACACCTTCCGGGCCGCGTCCACCAGCCGCTCGTAGTTGCGGAGGGCGTCCGCGCGCCGCGGGCGCCCGTCCGCGGTGCTCTCGCTGCGCTCTTCTGGCTCGCCGGCCATGGCTGGAATCCCTCCACAAAGAAAGTTGTTGCAAAAAGTGTTGCTAAGCGGAGGCACCCTCCGTATAGTAAGTGGAGGAAGCTTCCGTTTCTCTCTCAGGATACCAGCGGAAAGGTCGTAGTCAATGGCCCCGGACACAAACCGACAAGGCAGAATTAGTGGGCGCCACCAGGGCCGGTGGCGCCAGAACCCCTCGATAATCCTTGCGGTCATCCTGACCGCCCAGATGATGGTGGTCCTCGACGCCACCATCGTGAACGTGGCGCTACCCCACATCCAGAGCAGCCTCGGATTCTCGAGCTCGACCCTATCCTGGGTGCTTAACGCGTACGTCCTCACCTTCGGCGGCTTCTTGCTCCTCGGAGCCAGGGCGGGCGATCTTCTCGGACGCCGGCGGACGTTCCTCGCCGGCATTGCTCTTTTCTCGGCCAGGTCCCTTGTCGGCGGTCTGGCCACCTCCGGCTGGATGCTCCTCGCTGCTCGAGCCGCTCAGGGCATAGGCGGCGCGCTGGCAGCGCCCGCCGCTCTGGCTCTCCTCACCGTGGTCTTCCCCGAAGGCGCCCAAAGGGTGCGGGCCATCGGGCTGTTCACGACCGTCTCTGCGGCCGGCGCCGCGACGGGGCTGGTGGCCGGCGGGCTCCTCACCCAGTGGGCATCGTGGCGGTGGGTGATGTTCGTCAACGTGCCGGTCGGTCTAGCCGTGTTCGCAGCAGGCAGGTCGGTTCTCTCAGAGACAGAGCGCCGGCACGGCCGCTTCGACCTCTCCGGCGCGATCTCCTCGACTCTGGGCATGACCGGGATAGTCCTTGGTCTGGTGGAAGCGGGGACCAAGGGCTGGAGCTCTCCTATCACCCTGGGCTCGCTCCTGGTCGGGGTCTCGCTGCTCGCCCTCTTCGTGAGGATCGAGCGGACCGCCGATGAGCCGATCCTTCCCTTGCGGATTCTCGCCGACAGGACACGTGGGTCGGCGAACGCGGCCCGGGGCCTTGGGTACGCAGGCATGTATGGGATGATCTTCTTCCTCACCCAGTTCCTGCAGGACGTGCAGCATCACTCGGCTCTGGTAACCGGGCTCGGCTTCCTGCCGACGCCTATCTCGGTCTTTCTCGCTTCGCAGCTCACCAGCAAGGTCCTGATGAAAAGAGTGCCGACCAAGATCCTGATGTTGACCGGTCTGGCTACTTCGGCGTTCGGGCTGGCGCTCCTCAGCCAGTTGAGCATCAACACCCCTTACGTGCAGATTCTCCCAAGCCTGGTACTCATCGGAACCGGTCTCGGCTTCTCGTTCGTGTCGCTGACGACCGCCGGCTTGGCGGGTGTCGCGCCAGACGACGCAGGTGCTGCCTCCGGTGTCATCAATGTCGCTCAGCAGTTGGGAGCGGCCCTGGGACTGGCGGTGCTCGTGACCATCTTCGACAGCGTCAGCAGGGCGGGACGCTCAGGGCTGAGCCAGGCCGCTACCCACGCGGCCAACTCCGGGGTCGTTCACGGTCTCGATGTCACCTTGGGCATCGCTGCGGCGTTCGGCGCCGCAGCATTCCTGGTCGTCGCGGCGATGGTCCGGACCCCGCGACAGGAAGAGCCTGTCTACGTCCCTGCAGTCGAACTGGAGATGGAACCAGCTGCTTGAAGGGACGTCCGCTCTTGCGCATCAGGGAAAGGGGGTCCACAGTGGGAACAGGACAATGCTCTGCTGACGGAGGAGGAACGATATGCCTGAGGCGTCCAAGTACGATCACGGCGTTCCGAGTTGGGTCGATATCGGAACGCCGGACGTCGCAGCCGGGCTGCGCTTCTATCAAGGCCTGTTCGGTTGGGACGCGCAGGACATGGGCGAGGAAGCCGGGCACTACACCATCGTCTCGAAGAACGGACGACAAGTAGCCGCTCTCAACACCGCTCAAGATCCGGGTCCACCCAGCTGGACCACGTACATCAATGTCGACGACGTCGACGAGATCGCCAAGAGGGTCGAGGCCGCCGGCGGGACCGTTGTGGTTCCCCCGATGGACGTCATGTCAGCCGGACGGATGGCGATATTCACCGACACCACCGGGGCGGTTATCGCCGCGTGGCAGGCGGGTGACCACAAAGGCGCGCAGCTGATCAACGAACCCGGCGCGTTCACGTGGAGCGAGCTGTCGACCTCGGATCTCGGCAAGTCAAAAGCGTTCTACTCCGAGGTGTTCGGTTGGGGCTGGGGTGGAAGCGACGATTATGCCGAGGCCCAGGTCAACGGTCGCACCATCGGTGGCGTCATGCCACGAAGTCCCGACATGCCCGCGGAGGTGCCGGACAGCTGGCTCGTCTACTTCGGGTCCGACGACGTCGACGCGCAGTCGAAGAAAGCTTCGGACAACGGGGCGACGATCGTCGTGCAGCCGACCGACATTCCGAACACCGGACGGTTCGCGGTCTTGATCGATCCGCAGGGAGCGGCATTCGCCCTCTACAAGGGATAGCCGAATACCCAATAGTCGAAAGAGCGTAGGCCGGCGTGCATTTGTCGCCGTCCTACGCTCTTTTTTTGTTGCCCAGTTGTTCGGCTCAGGCCTTAGCGGACTTCTTGACCGCCCTACCACGCGAGCGTGACGCCTTCGTAACACGCGATGTCTTGCTCGCGGCGCGACTTGCGATGGTCCGCTTCCTCGCCTTGGCAACGCTTGCCCGCTTTCGAGTCTTCGCCGCGCTTGTCGCGCGGGTGCTGGTGGGCACCTCGCTCGGAGCAGCGGGGCGCGCAGGGAGGGTTTGATCGTCAACTGCAATGCCCTCACCTAGGAGTCCCTTGAGAGCCCGAAGCGTCGCGCCTTTACCTCGCGGTTCGCTAAACACCTTCGAACTGAGCAGAGGTGTTCCGCTCGAACCGATGAGTGTGATCTTGCTACCACCTTTGGTTGCTGTTACTACGAGCTTTGGATCTGCCAATTGAGGACTCCTAGATGTGGGGGAAGTTCGGCGCGCGTCAGTTTAGAGCGCGTTCAATTGAAATCAGTAATCACGAGAGCAATATGCCCATGTTGCCTTCTGGGCTGTGTCGTGAGCAATGGCTCGATGTTTGACGTCACGGTCGCGCGAGCGCGTCGTTGCCACCTTCAGATTGGTATCAACAATTCAGCAAAGGCGACTAGTCAGATCGGGCGAACCTGGCCATTCGGACGGAGAAGGTCGCTGTCATAACTGGGCTTCAGTAGGGTCACCTTCGGTGCGCTTCCGAAAGGGGTTTTAGATGGAGCGTTCGGAGGAAGTACGTGTGGCCCTTACCTCGCTGATGAATACATTTGGGACGCCGGCCATGGGTTCGGCGTTCCTCAGCGCTATGTCCAGCGAGCCCGAAACGCTGGTGATCGGAACCGATCCGGAGGAATGGTGGGACGATCCCGATGACATCAAACGGGCCATGAGCGCGCAGGGTGACGAGCTGCAGGGAATGGTGGCGAATGTTCTGCACACCGAGGGCTGGGTAGAGGGAAACGTCGGCTGGGCTGCGGGGAGGGCGGAAATCGAGGCACCCGGAGGTTCGCGGTTGAATATGAGGATCACCGCGGTGTATCTGCGCCGGCACGACGGGTGGAAGGTCGCGCAGGCTCACGCGTCGGTCGGCGTGGCCAACGAAGAGGTGGTCGGGAAGGAACTGACTATCTGAGATTCGGGCCTTAGGCCGGTGAGGGAACCTCGTCCTTGAGGTTCTCCCTCAGCCAGGTTCGCACTTCGTCAGTGTCCTGGTGCCCGTGAACGTCCACTGCGTGTTGCACTGCAGCGCGCACTACCTCATCTTCCTCACCCGAAATGGTGAGCGTGCAGCCGGTCTCGCTCGGAAAATCCCGGCAATCCGCAACCTTTCTGGCCATGGTCCCCCTCCTCTGTCAGGACGACAAGGCGACAATAGGCCCCGCTCAACGCTGTGAGGAGGAAAAATCCCCCTCTGGGCACCTCTCGTTGAGTAAAGCTGCTGGCGTGGCATACCTGACGATCGATGCGCTCGAAGCTGGCCTGGATCACGTTCGCCAGTCTCCAATCGACCTGGGGAGCCTTGAGTTGATCGTCTGCCGCCCGGCGGTGGACGAGCGCCAGGTACTCGAGCAGGGCGCGCTCGACCTTGACGTCGGACTGGTAGGCGATACCTGGAATGTCCGATCCTCAACCAGCACCCCCGACGGATCACCCAATCCTGAGGCCCAGCTGACTCTCATGAACGCGCGAGCCATTGCGCTGGTCGCGGGTGATCCCGAGCGCTGGCCGCTCGCCGGCGACCAGCTTTACGTGGACCTGGACCTCAGCCAGCAGGCACAGCCGGCCGGAACCCGGCTATCGATCGGGGATGCGGTCATCGAGATCACCGCCAAACCACACCGGGGTTGTGCGAAGTTCTCCGCCCGGTTCGGGCCGGAGGCGTTGCGCTTCGTGAACACTGGGCCGGGGGTGCTACTGAACCTTCGTGGACGGAACGCCAAAGTGGTGACACCGGGAACGATACGTCGAGGTGACGCGGTCCGTCGCCTTCCATAGAACGCTCAGGCCCGCCGATCGGTTCGCCGCAGCTCGCCGATCGATTAACGCGCCTGCAGGACGAGCTGCGACTGGGTCACCCGGGCGACCAGGTCGCCTCGATCGTCTCGAAGGTCTGTGTCGATGACGATCACGGTGCGCCCGACGTGAAGCGGCGTCGAGGTCGCCTCGACATAACCCTGCCTGACTGCGCGGAAGAAGTTGGTCTTCGACTCGATGGTGGTGGTCCCTCCGGCACCCTCGGGCAGGTTGAGCACCGCGCAGGCGGCGCCGGCGCTGTCCGCGAGGGCCATTAGCGATCCGCCGTGCATCACGCCTCCAGCCGTGCAGAGCCCCTCCGACCAGGCCAGCCGCGCTTTCACGACCTCGGCCGAGGTTGTCTCGAAGCGGATGCCGAGGGTCTTGGCCAAGGGCATGGCCTCCTCGAATCCGGCGCCGTCCCAGTCAGCCATTCAAGGGGTCCTTGTCTTCCCCGACTTCTTTCAGGGCTGTGGTCAGGGCCGCTCGAAGCTTCCGCGCGCTCGCCGGAGCAAGGTGGGCGACCAGCCCGTAACCCGGCTTGCCGACCTCTTCCAGGATCAGTTCTATGCGAATGTCCTCGCAGGTGTCGCAGTCGTCGAGCAACGCGACAGACCAGGCGAGCTGAGGTCTTTCGGCATCGCCCATTGCCCTTCGGGCCCCGGCAGCATGGCCGTCCCGATATCGCCG
>CAZCCS010000009.1:0-19899 GCA_964497005.1 uncultured Acidimicrobiaceae bacterium
TGAGCGCGCTCATCCTGACGATATGCGTGCTGCTGGCCGTCGAGGTTCCGGTGGGGTTGTATCTGCTCTTCCCCGATGCGACCGACGCCCGGCTGAAGGCGGTCAACAGTTGGCTGAGACGCAGCGGCCCCGCCATTCTCTACTGGGGATTCACGGTTGGAGGTCTGTACATGGTCACCAGCGGAGTGCTCCTGCTGGTGAATGGATGAAGGCGGGGCAGACCGCCACGGGGTAACGTCCTTCCGTGCCGCGGGCGTCTCACCCCGAGGGGAGCCGCTGGAGCCCCGTGGTCGGACTCGCACTGGTCGCCTCGGCCAACCAGATGCTGTGGCTCAACTTCGCTCCTATCACGAGCGGAGCGGCCGCACGGCTGGGTGTATCCAAGTCGGCGATCGCGTGGCTCTCCGAGATCTTTCCCCTCTCGTACGTCATCTTGGCCGTGCCGATAGGCAAGGCCCTCGACCGGTGGTTCCGGACAACCCTCCTGGCCGGTGCTGCTCTGACGGCCGTTGGGGCTGTTGTGAGACTCGCGGACGAGCGCTACAGCGTGATCCTTCTCGGGCAGATGCTGATCGCTCTTGGGCAACCGGCGGTGCTGAATGCCATCACAGGTACAGCAAGCCGGTACCTCTCGACAGGGCATCGGCCTCTGGGCATCGCGGTCGGATCCGCGGGGACGTTCCTTGGTTTCGTCGCCGCGTTCCTGCTCGGTGGTGTCTTCGGGGCTTCGGGTCTCGACACGATCCTCGGGATAAGCGCCGGCTACTCGGTGATCGCGCTCGCGGTCATTGCAGTGTCGCTCCTCAGCAGCGCGGGGCAAAGAGAACCGGCGGTGGCCGGTGTCGAGGTGGTCTCCACCCGAGCGTTGCGCGACCTCTGGGCTGACCCGGTACTGCGGACTCTCGCCGGTCTTGTGTTCGTGGGATTCGGCGCGTTCGTCGCGTTGTCGACCTGGCTCGAAACCCTGCTCAAACCTGCCGGTGTGAACACGAGCACCACCGACACCCTCCTCACGATCATGGTCATTGCCGGCGTGGTGGGGTGTGTCGTGATACCCCCGGCTGCGGCAGCGCGGCGGCTTCAAGCTCCTTTCCTGGTGGCGTCGGCCGTCACATCGGTGCTCGCCGGCTTGCTGCTCGCCGCTGTTCCCGGGGTCGCCGCGGGCGCAATAGCCCTGCCGTTACTCGGCCTCCTGCTGCTTCCAGACCTCCCAATCGTGCTTGAACTCGCCGAACGCCGAGCGGGAAGCTCGGCGGGGGCGGTCACCGCGATCCTTTGGTTGGCGGGGAACGCGGGCGGAATCATCGTCGCTCTGATGGTCCAGGCCCTTCAGGGCCAGCCCGCCGCGGCGTTCATTTTCCTTGCAGCGACGGGAGCAGCCGCAATTCCGCTCGCTCTCGCGTTGGGGCGACAGCTCCGGGTCGAGTCTCCATCCGCGCTCGCCGACCCCGCCCCGTGAAGAGTTCAGCTGGAGACCGAACCGGGAACCTCTTGGCTCGCACTTCACGCCAACGGTTGAAGAGCAGTCGATGTAATCGAGACTCGTGGTCGGCCGTTCGGAACTTCTGGCTGCGCTCCGGCGTCTAATAGGGATGTGACCGTTCCTCCCCTTGCCTGCAGCAGCCGTTCATTACCCTCTTGGCCATCGACACGGGTGAGGGACGAAGGGCGATTTCCGAGTCGCCGAGTTCGGGCGGTGCGGTCTCTGCTCTCGTCGCGGCCGCCCAGGGCGGTGACCGGCGGGCCCTCGAGAGCCTCCTTCGGGAGCACTACGACAAGCTGTACGCCGTGTGCCACAGATTGGTCGGCAATGACGCTGACGCCGCGGACGCGACCCAGGAGGCGATGATCTCGGTGGTGCGTGGGTTGCCCACCTTCGACCGTCGTTCGAGCTTCTCGACCTGGGCCTACCGGATCGCATACAACTCGTCGCTGGATCTGCTGCGCCGGCGTGCCCGCCGGCCGTTCTCGCCACTCGAAGAGGCCGGCGACCTGAACGTCGGCACCACAGGGACCGACGCGGTCGACGACAGATTGGACGTCGGATCAGCGCTCATGAACGTCCCAATCGAGTTCCGAGCGCCGGTCGTGCTGCGTGATCTCTGCGGGCTCGACTACGCGGAGATAGCGGATCTGCTGCGCCTTCCAGCGGGCACTGTGCGATCCAGGATCTCGCGGGGCCGGGCAATGCTCGTCACTTTGATCAAGCCGGCTAGGAGCGAGAGTTGACCAGCCCGACTCCGCATCTCGGCGAACAGAGCCTCTCAGACCTCATCGATGGCAGCGGGTCCGATGCCGATCGCGACCACGTCGAGACCTGCGCCGAATGCAAAGCCCATCTCGACGCGTTGAGGGACGTGGCGCAAATGGTTACCGCGCCGCCGTTGGTGTCGGAAACGAAGCGGGCGGATGCCGTGGAAGCCGCGCTGGCCGAGTTCGACCGCATGGGGGCGGACGGCGGTTCGAGAAAGATCCCGCTTTTGGCGGACCTTGCAGCCCACCGCGCCGAACGGGCCCGTCGCCGGAGAGGTGTGGCAGTACGGGCGGCTGCCGCGGCGGCGGTTCTGATAGCGATCGCCGGAGTGTCCACTCTCGTGGCGGAGGGGGGAGGGAACACGACCCATTCCGCGAGTACGGCTTCTCGGGGGACTTTCCCAAGCGCCAAAAGTGGCTCGACCGGCGGTGGGGTTAACGGACAAGAGGGAGCCGGGGCGGCGGGGGTCGCGCAATCTGCGGCCGGAGCAACCGGGCAAGTCCCGAGCCTCGGAAACATCGACAGCCCTGGCCAACTAGTCGCCGCGATCAGGTCGGCGAATCCCGCTCCGGCTCCCCTGTCCGCAGCCCAGCCTACGGGCGACTCCTTCTCAACACTGAATAGCCACTGCGAGGCTCCCCCGACGCCGGGAGGAGACCTCACCTTGGAAGCGACCCTCGTATGGAAGGGAGCGCCGGCGCTCGCTTTCGTGTTCGCCACGTCCCAACGACACACCGCCCTCGTGGAAGCGAACGCGACCTGCAAGCTGCTCGCCACCGTTTCCTATTAACCGTCCGATTTCGGCCGTGCTGGTAACCGTGGCGCGACCTTGAGCGGTCACGCGAAGCCCGACAGAAACCGGGACACCCCCTCGGCCAGTGCGGCCGCGGCGGCCTGCCTCCACCCACTATTGGAAACGTTCGCCGCGTCGGTCGGGTTGACCATGTTTGCGCACTCGATGAGGACCTTGGGTACGGTCGTGAGGTTCAGGCCAGCGAGGTCGTTGCGTGGTTGTAGGCCGTTCGCTCCGTAGTAATTGCTGACCGGCTCTCCGGTCACCGCCTGGAACAGATCTCGGGTGTCGACGGCGAGGCTCGAAGAAGCGCTGACCACCGCGTTGTTTGGACCATCGGCCACGGGCTCGAGGACCGTGAACCCCCGGCCAGAGACAGGCCCGCCGTCGCCGTGGATGTCTAGGGATACGTCGGCTCTGGCCGCGTTGATGATCGCTGCTCTCTGGTTCACGCATGGGCCTACTCCGGCGTTGTCCGACCGGGTGAGCACGACCGTCGCCCCGAACGAGCGCAGCACCGCTGCCAAGCGGCTTGCGACATCGAAGTTGAACGCAGCCTCGGTGTACCCGCCGGCGGTCTCCGTGCCGACCGTGTCACACGGTTCGGTCTCTCGACCGTTCCAAACCGGCTGATTGATGTAAGCCGGGTTGGCTCCGTTCCCGCCGTTGTGCCCGGGATCAAGCCCGACTACCTCGCCCACCAAGGAGAATCCAGTCCCCGGCACTGCCGGCGTGTTCATAACGGCGGCGTCGCCGAACGACCGGACCTGACCGTTCCCGAGGACGATCCAGTAGCCGGCGTCGTCCGGGCTGGCGACGATCCCGATAACGGGCGCAGGCAGGGCGGTCCCCCCGCCCGATCCGAAATAGTGGGCGTCGCCAAACGTGAAGATCCCGCCATCCCGCGCGACCAACCAATAGCCGCCGCCATCGCGCGTGGCGGCCATGCCCACCACCGGTTGGTTCAGTCGGACCGCTCCCATGGAACCGAAGAAGCGGGCGTCGCCAAAGGTGAACACCCCACCGTCCCGGGCGACCAGCCAATAGCCGCTTCCATCTCCCGTTGGCGCCATACCGACGACAGGCTGGTTCAGACGCATGGCGCCTGTGGAACCGAAGAAGGGGGCGTCACCGAATGTGAACACACCGCCGTCACGGGCGACGAACCAGTATCCGTTGCCCGATGGGGTTCCGGCGATCTGCAGGGCCTGCCCGTTGAGACGGATCCCGCCCATCGAGCCGTAGAAACGGGCATCACCGAAGGTAAATACACCGCCGTCGCCGCCGAGAAGCCAGTAGCCGGCGCCGGACGGAGTGGGGGCGATGCTCACTACGGGCGAGCCGAGCTGAAGTCCAGAGACGTCCCCGAGGAATGGGGCGTCGCCTTCGGGCGTGACGGTCCCGGCGGTGCTGGCAACCCAGAACCCGCGCCCCGAACTCGTCGCCGCCACCGCGGCCGCTGCGGAGCCACCCGAGTAGGCGGTGAGCCGGGCCTGTGCGCCGGGAGCTGAAACCGCGCGTGAAACGCCCCGATCGGGGGGATCGACCCGATCGCTGGAACCAACCCGCCAGCCAACGCCGCACAGGAGCGCGCCGGCGGCCAATGCGGCGACCAACCTAACGGGCTTAACCGACATCCCACCCACCTCCACGGATCGCCGCCCGGAGCAAGGCCGGTGAGGCTACACCGAGTCAGCCACGCCTGGACGGATCCACCGTGGCTGGACCCGGCGGAGTCCCGCCTGGGACCATGGCACATGGGCTCAAGCGATGTGCTCAGCGGTTTCACAGTTGGAATCACCGCGGACCGCCGCTCCGAGGACCAGGCACTCATGTTCAGCCGACTCGGCGCTGACGTGATCCACGGACCGACCATGAGGACACTTCAGGTGGCAGACGAGGACGCCCTTCGCCGGGTGACCCTCGAGCTGATCGCCGACCCACCGGACTACCTAGTTGCCAACACCGGGCTCGGCATCCGGACATGGGTCCGGGCCGCGCAGGAGTGGGGGCTCCAGGAGCGGCTTCTCGAGTCGTTGAGCCGCTCAACGATTCTCGCGAGAGGACCGAAGGCGAACGGAGCGCTCACCTCGGTCAAGTTGAAGGTCGCCTGGCGCGCGCCTGGCGAACAGCTCTCAGAAATAGCCTCGTACCTTGCTCGGGAGCAGGTTGCCGGCAAACGGGTGGCGTTCCAGCTTCACGGCGACGACCGCGAGCCCATTACGCGGGCGTTGGAAGCCGCCGGTGCTCGAATAGTGCTCGTCCCCGTCTACCGCTGGTTGCTACCCGACGACTCCGACGCGGGTCCCGCAAGGCGGTTGATCGAGATGTGTTGCGCAGGCAGGGTGGACGCCGTGACCTTCACGGCCGGCCCTCAGGTGCGCCAGATGATGGAGTTGGCCGAAGCAGATGGAAACGCGTCAGCGTTGCTCGACGCCTTCAACGATCAAAAGCCGATAGCCGCGTGCATAGGTCCAGTCTGCGCCGGCGCCGCTACCGAGGAAGGCATTACCAGACCGATCTATCCCGAAAGCTGGAGACTCGGATCGCTCGTGAAGCTTGTGACCGCAGCGCTGACAGACCCGGGTCGCACCTAAACGTGGTGATCAGCCGGCCCGGCCCATTGTTGCTCGCCCCGGCAGGGGTACTGGGTAGACCTATGGAACCAGGGTTGACAAAGTCCACCCAGCAGGCTGCAGCTGGCCGGCGGTTGGGCCGGGGGACGGCGACCGGCAGGTCCCGCTAGCTCGGCGGCGGCTGGGCCGGCGGACAGCGAGCGGCAGGTCCCGCCCCCCTAGACGATCTCGGGTACGAGCTCCACTACCTCCACCCTCTCCGAGATCCCTTTGAACCTTCGGGATCGTGCCTTGCCCTTGACCTGGACGCCGGGCGTCGGCCCTGCGGCTTCGACTGCCTCCTTCGTGGCAACGACCGAACCGCCGCGGGCAGTCTCAGCCACCCTCGCCGCGATATTCACCGCGTGACCGATGACGTCATCAACGGAGACGATGGCCTCTCCGACATGAACGCCGGCCCTGAGCCTGAGTGGTGCAGGTGCGATGCCGATTAGCTCGACCGCAGCACGCAGACCTCCTTGAGGATTGGCGAAGGTACACAGCAATCCGTCTCCGATGCGTTTGACGATTCGTCCACCTTCGCGGCGAACAATCGGCCCGGCGACCCTGTGATGCTCCTTGAGCAGCGACAGCGCGGCTCCGTCGCCGAACTCGGCGGTGTACGCGGTGAATCCCTCCAGATCCGTGAAGACCACCGCGAGGGACTCGGTTTTGCCATACGCCGGCGCAAGGCGGCCCGCCAGAAGCTGCGCAGCACCTAGTCCCAGTGACGAGATCCGAGATGGTCGCTGCTCTACGGCGCGTTCCAAGAAGCGCTCGAGCACGTCGTAAGGCCCGGATGTGGAGACCGGGCCCTTGCCGGGATTCTCCAGCCAGGTCCGGTCGACCAGGCCGAGTTCCAAGGCCATGTCAGCCGCTTCTGGATCGCGCCGGATCAGAGACGCGGCCCTACGGGCCAGAGTGCGGCGAAGGGAATCCACCGCAGCCGCACCGACGTCTCGAGCCGAATCGGTCCGGTCAGGGTTCACCCGCCTCACCCTACCGGCGCGGCGCTGCGATCAGCCCGAGGCGGCTTGCAGTTCCCTCCAGGATTTCCCCTGGGTCGCGCCGGCAGGCTCTTTCGGCAGCCCCAGCACCATCTCACCCACGATGTTCCGTTGGATTTGCGATGAGCCGGCGTAAATACTCCCGGCCCGGCTCATCAAGAAGGCGGTGACCCAGGACGCGCTGTCGTTGGGCGCTCCGACGTCGTCTGCCTGGAACCCAGTCGACATGCGTCCGCTCGGAGTCATCGCTGATGCGCCAAGTATGTCCACCCCCAGTTCGGTGACGATCTTGTGGTACTCGGACCAGTAGAGCTTGAAGGTCGACTCGGCAGGCCCGGGCTGCCCCCCACCGAGGAACTTGGTCAGCGTGCGCATTCCCAGGAAGCGCATGATCTCCACCTTCGAGTAGCACCACGCCAAACGCTGCCTGATCAGCGGATCCCTCGAAGCGCCCGTGCTCCGGGCGAGTTCGACGAGCCTGTCGATCTCGGCCTTGAACATGATCGGAAACGTGGCAGCGGCCTCACCGCGTTCGTAGCCGAGCAGAGTCATTGCCACTGCCCAGCCGCTGTTCACGCCTCCCACCACGTTGTCCTTGGCCGTGCGAGCATCGGTAAAGAATGTTTCGTTGAACTCCGACAGGCCGGTCATCATCTTGATTGGGCGGATCTCGACCCCGGGTTGGGCCATGGGCACCAGAAGGAACGTGATGCCCTTGTGCTTCGGAGCGTCGGGGTCGGTCCTGGCCAGCACGAAGATCCAGTTCGCCAGGTGCGCCGCTGACGTCCAGATCTTTTGACCATTGATGACCCACTCATCCCCGTCGAGCACTGCGCGGGTGGCGAGGCTGCCGAGATCCGAACCGGCGCCGGGCTCCGAGTACCCCTGGCACCAGATGTCCTCGCCTGAGAGGATGCGCGGCAGGAACCACCTTTTCTGCTCCTCGGTTCCCCACTGCAGGAGCGTGTTGCCGACCATCTGGATGCTGAACGTGTCGTTGGTGCCCCCGGTCGGCACACCTGCGCGGTAGAACTCCTCGGCAACGACCACCTGCTCGAGCGGCGACAGGCCGCCGCCTCCATACTCCTTTGGCCAGGACGACGCGAGGAGACCGTTCTCGTAGAGCGTCTTGCGCCAGTCGTTCGTAAAGGACCGCACCTCGTCGTGGTCGAGCGCTCCGATCCCGGTCCAGCCGGCAGGCAGATGCTCAGCGAGGAACGCCTTGATCTTCTCTCGATAGGCTTCGGCTTCGGGAGGATAGGTCGGATCCACAGTCGCGAAGCTACCCGGCGGCAGTGGCGGACGCCCGCCGGAGGAGCCTGCTGTTAGGTTTCCTGTGAGCGCGTATGGATGTCCTTGTAGTCGTCGACGGCGCTGCCGTGCCGGAACGCATCGCGGTGAAGGCGCGCCGCAGGGTCGACGTCGGTCACGGCGAACTCCCCTCGTCAACCGTGGCGGACCTGCGAGCGCACATACCCCGAGCCGTCGGCGTCATCGGAGAAGACGACGACGAAGGGGTGGCTAACGCCGCGGACATCGCCGTGCAGCTGCACCGAGCAGGTCTTCCGGTCATCCTCTACACCGATCGCCCGGTCGAACCGGTCGACGGGATCGAGGTGGACTGGATCCACGATCCCGGCCCGCGAATCGAGGCGGCCGACTCCCTCCTGGACCTTGTGGGTGACACACCCCTCGTCAGGCTCGACCGGATAGCGCGGGACATAAGCGGGCAACTCTTCGCGAAGCTCGAGTTCCTCAACCCCGGCGGGAGTGTCAAAGACCGACCGGCGATGACGATGATCAATGCGGCCGAACTCGAAGGACGGTTGACGAAGGGTGGCACGATCGTCGAGCCGACCTCCGGGAACACAGGCGTCGGGTTGGCGCTGGTCGCTGCCCGGCGCGGATACCGGTGCATTTTTACAATGCCCGACAAGATCGCCGGCGAGAAGATCGCCCTGCTTCGTGCCTACGGCGCCGAGGTGGTCGTCTGCCCGACGGCCGTAGCTCCAGAGCACCCGGACTCCTACTACTCGGTGGCGCGGCGGCTGACCGAGTCGACCCCGGGGGCCTTCATGCCTAACCAGTACGCCAACCCTCACAATCCCGAATCACACTACCTGACCACAGGTCCGGAGATCTGGCACCAAACCGCTGGGCGGGTCACCCACGTCGTCGCCAGCATCGGGACGGGAGGCACCATCACCGGCCTCGGCCGCTACCTGAAAGAGCGCAACCCCGAGATACAGATCATCGGGGCGGATCCCGAGGGCTCGGTCTACTCAGGCGGTCAGGGCCGGCCGTACCTGGTCGAAGGCATCGGGGAGGACTTCTGGCCTGAGACCTACGACCGGGGGATCGCCGACCGGGTGGTCATGGTGTCCGATCGGGACAGCTTCTTGACCGCCCGGCGGCTCACGCGCGAGGAGGGCATCCTCGCGGGAGGGTCGTGCGGCACCGCGGTTTGGGCGGCCATCGAGATCGGCCGAGAGTTGGGACCGGAGGCGGTCATCGTCGTCATCCTCCCGGACTCGGGTAGGGGTTACCTCTCCAAGGTCTACGACGAGGGCTGGATGGCCGACCACGGATTCCTGCGCGCGGGCGCGGCCGGCGGAGACACCGTCGAGGACATCCTCGCTGCGAAGGCCCACGCCGTGTCCGGTGACGGCACCCCGGCGATCCCCCCGCTCGTGCACGTCCACCCCGAAGAAACGGTGCGATCGGCGGTCTCGATCCTCCGCGAGTACAACGTTTCCCAGATGCCCGTCGTGAAAGCCGAACCGCCTTTGTCGTTGGCGGAAGTCGTGGGGACCGTCAGCGACAGGGACCTGCTGGAGAAGATCCTCGCCGACGCTTCGGCTCTGGACGCCACCGTGGAATCGGTGATGGGACCGCCGTTGCCGATGATCGGATCGGGTGAGCCCATCGACGTCGCATCTGCGCGGCTGGCCGAATCCGCGGCGGTCCTCGTCCTGGACGCCGGCCACCCGACCGGGATCCTGACCCGCAGCGACCTTCTCGACTTCTTTTCTGGACCCAGCCGGTCCCGCGGCACGGGCCAGTGAATCCCGATAGCACGAGGAATCCCGACAGCACAGTGAACCCCGGAAGCGGCGACGCCTCTAGGAGCGACCGACTGGGATTTGAGACCCGTGCGATACACGCCGGCCAGGAGCCGGACCCGACGACCGGAGCGGTTGTGCCTCCCGTGTCCTTCTCGACAACGTTCGCCCAGGAAGCGGTCGGCAAACACCGCGGGTTCGAATACGCACGGAGCGGCAACCCCACCCGGGCAGCCCTGGAGACCTGCATCGCCTCACTCGAGGGAGCCGCCCATGGGCTCGCCTTTGCGAGCGGCCTCGCAGCCGAGGACTGCGTGCTCCGTTTGCTGTCTCCGGGTGACCACTTGGTAATGCCCGACGATGCGTATGGAGGCACATACCGGCTTATTAGCAAGGTGTGGTCCCCGCTGGGCGTCGCCTACACGCCGGCGAATCTGTCAGATATTGACGCTCTCGCCGCGGTATGGCGCCCTGAGACCCGCATGGTCTGGGTGGAAACGCCGTCGAACCCGCTGCTCTCCATCGTGGACATCGCGGCTGTTGCGGCCTACGCGCACGAACGCGATGCATTGGTCGTCGTCGACAACACATTCGCCACCCCGTACCTCCAACAACCTCTCGCACTGGGCGCCGACATCGTGGTGCACTCGGCCACCAAGTACCTCGGTGGTCACAGCGACGTGGTCGGCGGCCTCCTGGCTACCGACGACGCCGGCTTGGCCGAACGTCTCGCCTTCTACCAAAATGCCGCCGGCGGGGTACCCGGCCCCCTGGACTGCTACCTGGTGCTCCGAGGGGCCAAGACACTCGCCGTGCGAATGGACCGTCACTGCACTAACGCCGCCGCGATAGCGGCCTACCTGGATCAGCAACCGGCGGTCGAGAGAGTGCTCTACCCGGGCTTGACGTCGCACCCGGGGCACGAGGTCGCTGCGCGCCAAATGAAAGCGTTCGGCGGCATGGTTTCGTTTGTGCTCAGCGGTAGCGAGGAGATTGCACTGGAAGTCGCGCGGTCGACCCGGATTTTCACCCTGGCCGAATCCCTGGGCGCGGTGGAGTCATTGATCGAGCATCCCCACCGGATGACCCACGCATCGGCTGCGGGCTCCCCGCTAGAGGTTCATCCCGGCCTGGTGCGCCTGTCGGTCGGGATCGAAACCCTCGACGATCTCATCGCTGACCTCGACGGGGCGCTGCGGTCGACCCGGCCTGCCCTACCCTGATGCTCCCTACAAAACCCTGATACGCCCTACAAAACCCTGATCCTAATGGTCTCGTCCATGTGGGCGAGGCGGGTGAGCATGTCCTCGGTGAAGTCCCCAGCGATGTCGGTGATCACGTAACCGACGTCGCCTTTGGTTCCGAGGGACTGCCCTTCGATGTTGATCCGGTGCTCCGCGAAGATCGCGTTGATGGCAGCCAGGACGCCCGGCGTGTTGCGGTGAATGTGCACCAGGCCGTGGGTTCCGACCCGCGCCGCCAAGTCGACGTTCGGAAGGTTCACCGACAACGAGGTGCTCCCCCTCCTCACGTACGAGATGAGCTTGTTGGCGACGAAGTTGCCAATGTCTTCCTGGGCTTCCTCCGTGCTACCTCCGATGTGGGGGGTGAGAATCACGTTGGGCAGGCCCTGCAACCTCGAGGTGAAGTTGGTGTCGTTGCCGGAGGGCTCCTCATAGAACACGTCCACCGCAGCGCCGGCGAGATGCCCCGAGAGGATCTCCTCCCGCAGGGCGCCGTGATCGACGACGAAGCCCCGGCTGAGGTTGAGGAACAGGGCGCCCTGCCGCATCCCGGCGAACTCGGTCGCGCCGAACATGCTCCGATTGTCCGGCCTGCCATCGACGTGCAGGGTGACCACGTCGGCCCATCCAAGAAGCTCCTCGAGGCTGGCACACCTGCGTGCGTTACCGAGAGCCAGGCGGTCCGCCGTGTCGTAGAAGGCGACCGACATGCCGAGTCCCTCGGCAAGGACGGAGAGCTGCGACCCGATGTTTCCGTAGCCGACGATCCCGAGTCTCCGGCCTCTGACCTCATGAGCCCCGGACGCCGACTTCGACCAGATCCCAGCGTGCATGTCCCGGCTCTTGTCGGTGAGCCGGCGGGTCAAGGCGATGATCTCAGCGATGACAAGCTCGACGACGCTACGGGTGTTCGAGAACGGGGCGTTGAACACCGCGATGCCTCGGCGGGTTGCCGCTTGAACATCGATCTGGTTGGTCCCGATGCAGAACGCCCCGACCGCCAGGAGCCGCTTGGATTTGTCCACGACAGCTTCGGTCACCTGAGTGCGTGACCGTATGCCGAGCACGTCGATCTCTCCGATCCTGTCGGCCAGTTCGCTCTCGTCGAAGGCGCCCCTGAACACCTCCACCTCAAAGCCGGCTTCGGTCAGAGCCTCGGCCGCGCCCGGGTGGATGTTCTCCAGGAGAAGCGCTCGGCGGCGGGGGGGTCGCTCGTCCGGCATCGCCATCCGATCCTACAACGCACGGCCGCTGTTCCTACGGGCCGGCGGTCGAACCCGGCTGCAAGGGCCGCAGGTTGATGGTCCCCCGCTCGCACACCGATTGGCCCGGTCCTTGCACGACGAAGAAGCGGGTGTCGTTCGGCGGGGTGATCTCGGTGCTCTGCGCAACGGGCTGGCAGTTTCCCGTTGTGGAATCGCCCTGGCCGGCGATGTCGGGGCTGAACTGCGCAACCGCGGAGGCGGACTGCCCGGGGTTGAGCGTGACCGTCTGAGTCGTCCCTGGCTGACGAACCACGTTGGTAGGGAGAGGCGCCCCGCTGGCATCGAGGAGCTGCATGCCCACGTAGCCAAAGGTACGGCACGTGGCGCTCGACGAATTCGTCAACACGACCCGCGCTTCGACGTGGCCGGCGGACGCCGATCCTGGAATGACGGCAAAGCTCCCCTTCAGGTTCTCCACGGTGCACGTGGGAACGCTCGTCGAAGGAATCGTCGACCCGCTGCTCGGCGGTGAAGTGGTTGGTGACGCACTCGACGAGGAGGAGGACGGGGTGGTCGTGGGAGAAGACGTCGGTAGGGTCGTGCTGCGCGCCTTCGGCGGGGAACTGCCGCCGCAGCCGGCGAGCGCTAGTCCCACCGTTGATAGCGAAACGACAATCGCGACGCGGTGCAAAGCCATGCACCGAAGCTACTGGCTACTCAGCCCGGCAGGCTTCGCACAGCCCCAGCACCGAAAAGTGGAAGGGCCGGATCTCGAAGCCGAACCGGGATTTGGCTTCCCGCGCCAAGCCGGCGAACATGCGACTGTCCGCCTCGTAGGACGCTCCGCAACGCTCGCACACGAGATGCCCGTGCGCCTCAGCGGTGAGCTGGTAGGTAGCTGGCCCGTGGCCCAGGTGCGAGTGCACCACCAAGCCGACCCGCTCGAGCTCATCAAGGTTGCGGTACACGGTGGAGATATGCACGTCCGGAACCCGCCGTTGGACCTGTTCGGCGAGCTCTTCCGCTGTTCGGTGGGTGCCGCTCACCAGAGCAGTCAGGACAGCCCTTCTGCTTGCTGTCATCCTGTAACCGAGAGAACGGAGGCGGGCGACGAGCACCTCTACGGCGTCGCTGTCCCGCTGCGGCCTGCTCGCTGCCACGACCAGAACGCTATTGCATCCTGGTCGCAAATAGGTAGGTTTTAGGGTGATGGCGATCGACCTGCAGGAACGTCGGCCACCCCGCCACCTGGAGCGGCTGGTCCGGGCGATGACGCCAGCCGAGTGGCGCAGGACGTTCGCGATGGTCGGGTTCATCGTGTTCCTGCACGCGACCGGCTTCCTGCTCTTGTTCCTGGCTGTGCCGCGCCACTTTCATCTCGACCAAACCCGGACGTTCGGGGTCGGAACCGGGCTTCTCGCCTACACGCTGGGCATGCGGCACGCATTCGACGCCGACCACATCTCGGCGATAGACAATACGACCCGCAAGCTCATGTCCGAGGGGAAACGGCCCCTGTCTGTCGGCTTCTGGTTCTCCCTCGGCCATTCGAGCGTGGTGTTCGTCCTGGCGCTTGCCCTCAACTTCGGGATCCGGGCGCTGAACTTCGAGGTGAAGAACCCGACTTCGGGCCTCCACCGTTACACGGGCCTGATCGGGACTCTGGTCTCCGGCGGATTCCTCTACCTGATCGCCGCGTTGAACGTGGTCATCCTCGTGTCCATCGTGCGGATCTTCTTCTCCTTACGGCGAGGCGAGTACGACCGTGAGGAGTTGGAGCGCCAGCTCAACGCCCGTGGACTGCTCAACCGTTTCTTCGGACCGCTCGCCCGCCGAGTCGACACGGCTTGGAAGATGTACCCGATTGGTTTCCTGTTCGGTCTGGGGTTCGACACTGCAACGGAGATCGCGCTGTTGGTCATGGCAGGGACGTCCGTGGCCGCCGGGCTGCCTTTCTGGGCCATCCTCAGCCTGCCGTTCCTGTTTGCGGCGGGGATGTCGCTGCTTGACACGGCAGACGGGTCGTTCATGAACTTCGCCTACGGGTGGGCGTTCTCCAACCCGGTCCGCAAGGTCTACTACAACATCATCATCACCGCTCTGTCGGTCGGTGTGGCCTTCTTGATCGGCACGATTGAGTTGCTTTCGGTGCTCCAATCACAGTTTGACTTGTCGGGCGGCCTGTGGGATTGGTCGGCGAAGTTCGACATCAACAAGGCGGGCTATGTCATCGTCGGGATGTTCGTCATCACCTGGGTGGCGGCGGTGCTTCTTTGGAGGCTGGGGCGAGTGGAGCAACGGTGGAGCTCCGCGACCACCCGGCTCGATCAATTGGCCGAGGCTGACAGCGCCCAGCTTTGACCGATCGGTCCCTGACCGATCGAGCCCCTTGTCCGATCGGACCTTTGACCATCAGACCTTTGACCGATCGCGCATCGGCGCGGAAGCCTGTCCCTCGGCGGCGTATCCTCTAACCATGTCCGTGTCACGAGATGCAGTGGCGTCAGTCCCTCTGTTTGCCAGCCTTACCAAGCGCGAGCTCAAGGAGTTGGCGGGGACAATGCACGAGTACACGTTCCCGGCCGGCAAGGAGCTGGTGACCGAAGGCGAGGAGGGGATCGGATTCTTCTTGATCGCCGACGGGGAGGCCGCGGTGACGCTGCACGGTTCGGAGAGGCGGACGCTCCACGCTGGAGACTGGTTCGGTGAGATGGCCTTGATCGACGGTGGCGCCCGCACGGCCAGCGTCACGGCGGCTACGGAGGTCCGGTGCTTCAGCCTCACCAGCTGGGAGTTCCGGCCGCTCGTGTACCAGCATCCCGCCATTGCTTGGGCGGTAATGGAAACACTGGTGAAGCGGGTCAGAGAAGCAGAGTCGAACTCGAGCTGACGGCCAGGGGTGGGGCTGGGGTCCCCACCTCCTGGAGGAGGCCGGGGTTGGGGCCCCGGCCGGGCTTTGGTGTTGACGGCCAGCGATGGGTTTGGACCTCCCCCCTCCTGTAGGAGGCCGGGGTTGGGGCCCCAGCCGGGCCTTATTGATGTACCTCAGGTGGTGTAGTCGGCGTTGATCCGCACGTACTCCGCGGAGAGGTCGCAGCCGTAGACGGTCGCCTCGGCGTCGCCCGTCCCGAGCTCAACTTCGATCTCGACGTGGTCGGCGGACATGATCTCGGCGAGACGATCGAGGCCGGCGGTTCCTGGCGACTGCGGATAGGTCTCCATTCCTCCGAATCCGATGACGACCCGTCCGGGATCGATGTCGGTCTGCTCCTGGCACTTTCCGATGGCCATGACCACCCTGCCCCAGTTCGGGTCGGCTCCGTGAACCGCCGCCTTGACGAGAGGCGAGTTCACGATCGCCTTGGCGACCCGTTTGGCCTGACGCGTGTCGCGTGCCGCTCGCACGGTGACGGTGAGCAGTTTGGTGGCGCCTTCTCCGTCTCGCGCGAGTTGGAGGGTGAGGTCGAGGCAGACCTCCCGCAAGGCCACTGCGATGGCCGCGTCGGGAACCCGGCCCGCGGCGCCGTTGGCTAGCACGACAGCGGTATCCGAGGTGGAGGTGTCTGTGTCGACGCTCAGGCAGTTGAAGCTCTCGTCCACCGCTCGTCTCCACATGGCGTCGAGCGTCGCCGGGTCGATGTCCGCATCGGTCAGCACGAACGAGAGCATCGTCGCCATGTCGGGTTCGATCATGCCGACTCCCTTGGCGATCCCGACAACCCGGGCCATCCCGGCAGTCTGTTCGGCCACCTTGGGCACGGTGTCGGTGGTCATGATCGCCTTGGCGACCTTGAACGCGTCGGCGTCGAAGTCTGAGGTGCGCAGCCCCTCGAGGTGCGACCGGAGCGCCGGCATCGGATACGGACGGCCGATCACCCCGGTGCTGGCGATCAAGACTTCGTCGTCGTCGAGCCCGGTTGCTCTGGCCACCAATGCGGTGACCTCCTCGGCGTCGCGCGCTCCGTCGGGGCCGGTTGCCACGTTCGCGTTCTTGGCGACCACCACGACGGCCCTCACCCGTCCCGATGCGGCTCGGTTGCGGCTCAGCACGACGCTCGGCCCGGCGAAGAGGCTCTGGGTGAACATCGCTGCCGTCGCGCACTGCCGGTCGGACAGGATCACCGCGACGTCGTCGCCCTCGCCTGGGTCGCGCAGCCCGGCATAGCCGGTGTGGGCCCTGAAGCCGTTCGGCAGTTGCAAGCCGCTCGGCAGTCGCATCGCGCGTCCAACTACCGGGCGGTAGGGGCGGTCCCCCTGCACGTCGACGTCCACATCCAGATCATCGCACGCGCACCGGCGCTCGCCCCGTTAAAGCAGGGGTGAACCCAGTCGCGTCTGCCCACAACTGAGCTCACCCCCAAGTGTCCCCTTCTCCCCTTCTGCCCCTCCAGCCCCCGAACCCCGGATTCCCAGTGCCCCTTCTGTGCCCCCACTGGCCCTTGGCGCCCGTTCGACTGTTGAACCTGCGGCGGCGCTTGACCGTCGGAGGCGATGGACAGCCGAGGTCTAGAAGTCAGCGCGCTCCATCTGCTCGAGGCAACGGCGGATCTCCGATGCCCGGAAGCGGCGGTGACCGCCGAGAGTCCGGATAGCGGTGATTTTGCCGGCCCGCGCCCAGCGGGTAACCGTCTTAGGATTTACACGGAAGAGCGCTGCCACCTCAGCAGGGGTGAGAAGCGCGTCTGGGGTTTCGTCTGCCATCTCTACGGGTTCCTTCCAAGTGTGCCTTTCGCACACAAGGTACGAGAAGACCCGATGGTGCACCATGACCCGACCGGGCCAATTTTTTGGTTCAAAACGGACTAGTCCGCCGTACCGGACACGCGACGAACTCAGCTGATACGAACCTGCCCGCTTCCTGCGACCAGTCGCCCTACGACCCGGGCGTCGTGACCGCTGGCCGACAAGCTATCCAACGCATCGACGGTGTCGCCCGCGCCCACGGCGACAACCATCCCAAGCCCCAGGTTGAAGACCCTGGCCATCTCCTCGTCGCTGACATCGCCGGCCGCCTGGATCTCGGAAAAAATACGCGGCGTCGCCCAGCTGTCCCTCTCGAATACGGCGTCGAGTCTGTGGTTGAGAACCCTCGGGACGTTCCCGGGGAGCCCTCCACCTGTGATGTGCGCGACTGCGTGCACGGAAACCGCGTCGAGCAATCGGAGGATGGCCGGCGTGTAGATGACCGAGGGCCGCAGAAGCTCATCGGCGAGCGTCCAGGGTTCCGACCCTGCCCAGGCCGGGCCGTCGAGCGACCTCCCGCCGCGTTCGAGAAGCGCCTTTCGAGCGAGGGAGTATCCGTTAGAACGAAGGCCGGGGGAGGGCAACCCGATCAGGATGTCGCCTTCCGCGGTCCGTTCCGCGCCGTTGATGATCCGTTCTCGCTCGACGATCCCGACCGCGAAGCCGGCGACGTCGATCTCGCCTGGGTCGATCAGGCCGGGGTGCTCGGCGAGCTCCCCTCCCACGATCGCGCAGTCAGCCTGACGACACCCTTCGGCTATCCCCAGCATCACCTGTCGCACCTGCCCCGGATCGACGCTTCCGAGCAGTTGGTAGTCGAGGAAAAAGAGCGGCCGAGCGCCGCAGCAGACCAGGTCGTCGACGACCATCGCGACGAGATCTAGGCCGATCGTGTCGAAGCGACCGGTAGCGATCGCGATCGACATCTTGGTGCCGACGCCATCGGTGCTGGAAACCAGCACCGGCCGGCGGTACCCCTTGGGCACCTCGAAAAGGCCGCCGAAGCCTCCGATACCTCCGATCACCCCCGGGACGTTCGCAGTCGACGCGACCAGGTCGCGAATTGCTTCGACCGCTTCGTCCGCGGCGTCGATGTCAACGCCGGAGGATGCGTAGGTGAGGCCGGCGCTCTCGGTTGTCTCGGGGCTCGGTTCACCCAACGGGCAGCTCGACCGGTTCTTCTAGCGGTACGCCGATCAGCGGCACGGGTACGTCCTTCGGGTAGTCCCCGGTGAGGCAGGCGTCGCAGAACCCGGCGTCGGGCGCGCCGGTCGCCTTCTTCAGGCGTTCGAGGCTGAGGTAGGCCAGGCTGTCGGCGCCGAGGTAGTCGCAGATCTCCTGCTCGTCCATGCGGGCGGCGATGAGCTCGGACCGGGTGCCCGTGTCGAGTCCGTAGTAGCAGGGCCAGCGATAGGGAGGCGACGAGATCCGGAGGTGCACCTCTTTGGCGCCGGCCTCGCGGAGCATCTTGACCATGGCCCGGGTCGTGGTTCCGCGAACGATCGAGTCGTCAACGACGATCAGCCGCTTGCCGGCGATCGCGCCGCGCAGCGGATTGAGCTTTCGGCGGACCCCCTGCGCCCGTTGCGACTGGTCGGGAACGATGAATGTCCGGCCTATGTAGCGGTTCTTGACCAGGCCGTGGCCGTATCGGATCCCGCTTCGCTTGGCGTATCCCTCCGCGGCGGGCAGCCCCGAGTCGGGTACTCCCATCACCATGTCTGCGTCCACGGGCGCCTGATCGGCCAGCATCTCGCCCATCCGGATCCTTGCCCCGTGGAGTTCCTGTCCGTATAGCTGGCTGTCGGGGCGAGCGAGGTACACGAACTCGAACAGGCACAGCTTCGGTTCGGTCAGGTCCGGCCAGACCTGATGAGATTCCGGCCCGTGCTCGGTGATGACCACCATCTCGCCCGGGTCGACCTCCCTCACGAACTCTGCTCCGGTCACGTCGAGCGCCGGCGTCTCCGAGGCGAGGATCCAGCCGTCGTCGGGGAGCTTGCCGAGGCAAAGAGGCCGGAATCCCCGGGGGTCACGAACGCCGATCAGCTGGTGGTGGTCGAGCAGGACGAGGGAAAAAGCTCCCTGGAGCAACGGGAGTACCTGCTTGAGGGCCGCGACCAGATCGTCCTCGGGGTGAGCATCGAGATGCCGTACGAGGAGCTCGGCGATGACGTCGCTATCGCTCGTAACGGTTCCGGGCAGCATGCCGACTTGCTCGGCGAGGGCCGACGTGTTGGTGAGGTTCCCGTTGTGCCCCAGCGCGAAAGCGAGCGCGCGGGCGCGGGAGGAATTCGGCGCGGTCATCCGGTACACCGGCTGTGCGTTGTGCCAAGTGGAGGAGCCAGTCGTCGAATACCGGGTGTGACCGATGGCAAGGTGGCCTTGGAGGCCGGCGAGCTTGTACTCGTTGAAGACGTTGGTGACCAGGCCCATGTCCTTGACCACCATCATCTCTTCGCCGTCGCTGACGGCCATCCCGGCGGATTCCTGGCCCCGGTGCTGCAGGGCGTAGAGACCGTCAAAAGTCATGTGCGCGACCTGGCTGCCAGGCGCGCAGACGCCGAACACACCGCACGCCTCGCGCGGCGAGTCATGGGTTACTGCCAGGTGGTCGGGCCCGGACACTTGCTCCATTCTCTCACGCCGCGGCCCGGTCGCGGCGACCCGCCCTAGTAGGTGGCCGGCTCGACCGCCAGCGCGACCGCGGCCTCGCCGGCCAAAGCCCCGGCCAGGTCCCCGGCCCACCGAGCGGTCGCCTCCGCCAAACCGACGTCCAGAAGTCCATCCACCACCAGCCTGTCTCCTGCTGCTTCTCCGAGCACCGCGGCAGGTAGCCCCGCCTGCCGCACCCGGTCGAGCACTGCGTCCAGCCCTGCCGGATCCACGCAGAGGAGCACTCTCGATGGCCCCTCGCCGAACAAGTCCACGTGGTCCTTCACCCCGGCGATTCGGAAGCCCACCCCTCCGCGGACG
>CAZCCS010000010.1:0-19225 GCA_964497005.1 uncultured Acidimicrobiaceae bacterium
ACGAGCGCCCGAGCCAACCCGGCCCGTTTACGCATGCCGCCCGATACCTCAGCAGGCAGCTTGTCGAGATGGGCGACCATCCCTACCATCTCGGCCTTCTCCAACACGAGAGCCTTGATCTCCTTCTCCGGCTTCTTGGTGTGCTCGCGGAGAGGGAAGGCGATGTTGTCGAAGATGTCCATCGAGCCGAAGAGCGCCCCATCCTGGAAAAGCACTCCGAACTTCCTCCGTATCCGGAGCATCTCCTTGTGGGCTATCCCGACGATCGGCTCACCGTCGATGTAAATCTGCCCCTCTTCAGGCCTGAGAAGGCCAATGATGTTCTTCAGAAGCACCGATTTGCCGGTTCCCGAGGGCCCGAGGACCGCGGTGATCTTTCCGCGAGGCACGTCGAAGGTGATGTCCTTGAGGACCGTGTGGCTCCCGAATCGCTTGGTCACCCCCCGTAGTGAGATGACCGGGTCAGGCACCGACATGTCCGATCGGTCCTGTATGCCCGTAGGGGATATTGCCACTCGTTCCTCCTAGAGGTGGAAAACCTCTGCCAGTTGCAGGATATTCGGGTTCGGACAGGCAATTCCCTCACGTGCGGGAGATCGCGTTTTCAGCCTCCCTGATGGAGCGCCGCGGGCCAGTTGCCGGCGCGCGCGCTGTGTGCTTGTCTCTTCGCCGTGGTGGACTTCGGAACGATGCGGACAAATCGGTGATTTTGGACGATAGTCCATGACCGCTGAGGTGACCGCAGGGACGAGTTCCGGGGAGGGGCAACGAGCCCCGCTCGACCGGCCCCGCTCGGCGCCATCGGAACTTCTGGCCTCTTCCACCCGAAACGCCGCCCGCGGCCTCGAGGACGCAGCCCTTGGCGGGGTCCGGTCGTTCGGGGCGCTGATAGCTCTCGTTCTGGACACGATCGTCGCCTCGGTCGACGCGATCATCCACGGCCGGTTCGCGACGAGGGAGTTCCTCGAGCAGGCCTGGTTCCTCGTGTCCGTCTCGCTCCTGCCCACTCTGCTCATCGCGCTTCCTTTCGGGCTGGTGCTGGTTCTCGAGGTCGGCAGCCTCGCCAACAACATCGGAGCCCCTTCTTTCGTCGGAGCGGTCGACGCGGTCGGCACCGTCCGGGAGGCCGCTCCCCTTATCGTCGCGATCGTCCTGGCCGGCGCAGGAGGATCTGCTGTGTGCGCCGATCTGGGAGCGCGCACGATCCGGGACGAGATTGCCGCCATGCAGGTGATGGGGCTCGACGAGGTTGAGCGCCTGGTCGCCCCCCGGATGCTCGCGATGGTGATCGTCTCCGTGCTCCTGAACGGCATCGTCGCCATGGCCGGAATCATCTCTGGATACATCGCTGATGTGACCGTCCTTCACGGCTCAGCTGGCGGCTTCTTGAACTCGTTCACCACCTTCGCCCAACCCCAGGACATCATCGAGTCCGAACTGAAAGCGGTGGTATTTGGCGTGCTCGCCTCGGTCGTCGCCGCGTACAAGGGTCTGACAGTGAAGAAAGGCCCATCGGGTGTGGGGGAAGCCGTGAATCAGTCCGTTGTCGTGACCGGCATCTCCCTTTTCGTGGTGAATCTCATCCTGACCGAGATCTTCCTCGTCCTAGTCCCCCCTCCGTTCGTCTGATGGTCACTCCCGCCAGCGCCCTCCGGGGGACCCGAGCAGGTGGAGCGAGGATCGCGAACGCGGTCGTGGGGCAGTTCGCGATGTTCGGCGAGATCCTCGTTTTCGTACTCCGAGCGATCGCGGACGTTCCTCTCGTCGTCCGCCGCTACCGCAAGGAGTACTTCCGCCTACTTGGCGAGGTGACGTTCGGCGGGCGGATTTTGGCCATCGTCGCCAGCACTGTCGTGGTGGCCGCGCTGCTTTCGGCGGTGGTGGGCGTGCAACTCGCTCTCGAGGGCTACCAGGGCCTGCAGATCATCGGACTCGGTCCGCTCGCCGGCTACCTCTCGGCTTTCGCGAACACCAGGGAGCTGACTCCTCTCCTGACCGGGTTCGGGCTGGCGGCTCAAATGGGCTGCCGCTTCACTTCGGAGCTCGGGGCCATGAGGGTCACCGACGAAATCGACGCTCTCGAGGTGATGAGCGTGCCGTCGCTCGCGTACCTCGTCACCACGAGGATGTTGGCGGCATTGACGGTGGCCGTGCCTCTTTATCTCGCCGCCCTGACGGGCGCGTACATCGCGACGCAACTAACCGTCGTCGCGGTCGCCCAGCAGGGGTCCGGCACTTACCTGCACTACTTCCACGAATTCCTAACTGGCAGGGACATCTTCCTGTCGGTGGTCAAGGTGGTGGTCTTCGCAATCCTCATCACGGCCATCCACTGCTACTACGGCTACAACACGAAGGGCGGCCCTGAGGGAGTCGGCAAAGCAGCCGGCCGAGCCATCCGGGCGAGCGTGGTATCGATCGCGGTGTCGGACATGCTCATGACTGTTCTCTTCTGGGGAACCTCCAGCCCCGTGAAGATCACGGCATGAGGCGTCGCAGGTGACGGCCGAGATTGCGCAGGCGGAGGGAGTTCCGGAGAGGCGCCGGCTGAGCCTGGAGTCGATCCAGGAATCACGGCGTGGCCGAGCCGTCCTCGGTTTGCTCGTGGCTGCTGCGATCGCCGCGGGTGTCTACGCGATCGTTCTCGCTTTTACCGGTCGCTTCACGAACGTGGTTCTCGTCAACGCCCAGCTGCCGGTCGGCAGCAACGCAGTCACCGTCGGCGCTCCGGTCGAGTACCGAAACGTGACGGTCGGAAAGATCGCCAATGAATACCAGGCGACCGACGGATCAGTGAACGTCAAGCTCGATTTCTATCCGGACCGGATCGTCAACGTGCCGAAAGGGGTGGCATCGCAGGTCGCCCCGCTATCAATATTCGGAAACCAGTACATCGACCTGGTGCCGCCGGGGACAATCGGCCAAGGTCACCTTGAAGCGGGCGACTTCATACCGGCATACACCGCAGAGCCCTCCACCTCGCTGCAGGGGACGGTCAGCCAGTTGTACGACCTTCTCAACGCGATCCACCCGGCGGACCTCAACGCTGCCCTGAGCGCCTTTGCCACCGCATTGAACGGCGAAGGGACCAAGCTCGGCCAGGCGCTGGACGCCGCTTCTCAGTACACCGGCAAGACGATCCAGCCGAACCTGGACACCATCCAGTCAGATCTACGTCTATTGGTACCGGTCAGCAACCAGGTCGCCGCCGCGACCCCCGACCTGCTCGGCCTGCTCGCCAACTCGGAGACGACAGGGGCGACCATCACCAACCAGGCCGCCAACCTTCGCACCCTCCTGGCAACCGGCTCGCAGGCCACCGGGCATCTCGCCGACATCTTCCAAGGCGCACAGACGGACCTGATCAACCTGATGAACCAGTCCGGCCCGCTCCTCTCCGACGTCACAGCCAACCCCAACGAGCTGTCCCTGACCCTGTCGGGCCTGGGCCAGTGGGCGGCCGCGTGGTCTTCCGCGGAGTCGCACGGACCCTTCCTGTCGGTAACCGCGAACCTTCCCGTGTCCGACATCAGCGCCGGAGTCAACGCCGCGCTCGGCTACAACAACCCGGCATCGATCGCCGCCGCCCTCGGGTCCGCGTTCAACCCCGCCACCTACACCTCGGCGAACTGTCCGCAGTACCCCGGCGCAGGCAACCCGTACTGCGGGCAAGGAGGCAGCCCGGCCGGGACCCCGCCGCCCGGTTCCGGGACGGTCAAGGCAAATGACGTGGGACTGCCCGGTGCGCCGCACGCCGGAGCCACTTCAACCGCTTCAACCGCTTCGACTCAAAGGAACGCGGCGGGGACTGAATCCTCAACCCCCGCGGCGGGCTCCAGCACAGGCGCGGACAGCTACCCCTACGCCCAAGAGCTGCAGGCAATCCAATCCATCGCCGCCGCGTTGAACGGAGGGCGCCCTCCGGCGTCCGCCGCCGTCGCCCAGCTCCTGCTGTACCCGCTCTTCGTCTCCATGTCCGGCACGTCCGTGTCCGGCACGTCCGTGTCCGGCACGCCGTGAACCGCCGCTACCTCTCCGACGTCGTGAAGCTAGCGATCTTCGTCGCGCTCGCGCTCGTCATCACCTTCAGCGTCGTCGCGACGCTGCTGGATGTGAAAAGCGGGCCCGGCTATCACGCCATCTTCACCAACGCCACCGGCCTGGAATCGGGAGACACGGTCCGGATTGCGGGGGTCGAGGTCGGAAAGATCAACGGCGTCAGCCTGGTCGGAGATCAGGCGAAGGTCGACTTCTCGGTGGACGGGTCGCAGCACCTAACGAACACGATGACAGCGTCGATCCAGTTCGAGAACCTTCTCGGGCAGAGGTACCTGCAGATCGTCGCCAACACACCCGGAGGAGCGCCCCTCCGCCCAGGAGCAACGATCCCGGTGGCCCGTACCCATCCAGGGCTCGATCTCACCACGGTCTTCTCGGGCTTCCAACCGCTGCTGGCAGCACTGGATCCCAAGCAGGTCAATCAACTGACCGCGTCGATCATCCAAGTCCTGCAAGGAGAGTCTGGAGCGGTAGGCAACCTGGTCAACGAGACGGCGGCTCTGACCGGAAACCTCGCGTCACGACAGGACGTGATCAACAAGGTCCTGGACAACCTCACCCCTCTGCTCACCACCGTGAATGCCCACGACAGCCAGCTGTCGAACCTGATCACCGGTCTGAACTCACTCGTCACTGGTCTGGCCAATGAGAGCGGAACGGTTGGAAGCGCGGTCACCGGCATGAGCCAACTGGTGACCAACACCAACAACCTTCTCCAGAACGTCCAGCCGACGCTGGACCAAGACCTCTCGGGATTGCAGGGGGTGACGGGCGAGCTCGTCGCCAACCAGAGCCAGGTTCTGAATCAACTCGGATCCGCCGTTCACGACCTGCCGGCACTGCTCTACACGCTCAACAAGGTTTCGAGCTCCGGCAACTACCTCGCGGTCTACATCTGCGATCTGTCCCTGAACGTCAGCAACCCCATCAGCGTCAAGCTGTCTCCGACGGTCGCGCAATCACCGGGTCTTACGGTCCCGGTTGGTTTGATTGGTGACCCTTCGCAGCACACGGCGGTGTGCTCGTGAGAAAGTTCCGGGAGCGCAACCTCTACGCGGTCGCCGGAATCTCGACTGCTGTCCTGGTCATAGCCGGCTACCTCGCCCTGAACTTCTCGAAGCTGCCACTCATAAGCAGCCAGAAGACCTACCAAGCCGATCTCGCCAGCGCCGCTGGATTGGAGAAAGGCGACGTGGTCACCATCGCCGGCGTTCGCGTCGGAGCTGTGACTGGCATGCAGATACACGGCGGTGTAGCCCGGGTGTCGTTCACCGTGGGCGGAGGCCCGAGGCTCGGCACCGAGACCCGGATGGACGCGAAGGTCCTGAACCCTGTGGGCGTCGAGTATCTCGAGCTGACCCCCCGCGGACCGGGCCACTTGAGCAGCACCATCCCGATCGAACGGACAACGGTGCCGGGAACACTCGTTAGTGACCTGAACCAGTTGACCACCCAGACACAGCAGACCAACCTCGACCAGGTCGTCCGGTCGCTACAGGTCATCACCCAGACCGTTGGAGCGAACACGCCGGCGGAGACAAAGGCAGCGATCGACGGCGTCGCCCAGCTCTCCGCGGTGTTCGCGGCAAAACAGGACGAGGTTGGGCAGTTGGTGGTTCAAGCCGACAATCTCGCCTCAACGCTGAACTCCAACTCGAACCAACTGGTGAGCCTGCTCGACGAGGCGGACATCGTGCTCCAGGTCCTCAGCCAGCGCAAGGCGGCCATTGACAACCTGCTCTCGACTACGAGCGCGCTCACCCAACGTTTGGACCATCTGGTCCTCGACGACCGCTCGGTGCTGGATCCGCTTTTGTCCAACCTGCAAACCGTGTCTGCGTCGCTCGCCAGCGACAGCAACGATCTGAGCAAGGCGATGCCTCTCCTGGCGGCGTTCGCCAGGTACAGCGCCAACGTGACCGGCTCCGGTCCCTTTGCCGACGTGGTGGCACCCGGGATCGTGATACCCGACAACCTCATCGCGCAGTGCGCCAGGCTGGGCGCGCTGGACCCGCAGAGGGGGTGCCGGCCGTGAGCACCCCGGTGACCAAACTCAGCTCGGTGCTTGCGGCCGCGTCGGCGGCGATCATCGTGGCGGCCCTGTTGTTCGTCGTGGTCGCAGGCGGCGGTTCGAGCACCACTATCACCGCACAGTTCGCCGAGGCTCCGGGTCTGTTCCCAGGGAACCACGTCGACGTGCTGGGTATCCCGGTCGGATCGGTCACGAAGGTAAAACCCGAATCTGGATACGTACTCGTCACCATGACCGTCCAGTCCAACCTGAAGATCCCCGCCGATGCTGGAGCGGTGATCATGGCGCCAACGGTTGTCGCCGACCGCTTCGTGCAGCTAACGCCGGCGTACCAAGGCGGTCCGATCATGCCCGCGGGCTCGATCATCCCGATGGGAAGAACCGCTACCCCGCAGTCGGTCGACGCTGTGTTCGCGGCCCTCGAGAGCCTCGCCAATCAGCTGGGACCTAATGGGATCAACAGGACCGGAGTGCTGACCGACCTGGTCCACCAACTCGCGGTGCAGTTCGGCAACTCCGGGCCCGACTTCAACTCGGCGATCGTCAACGTGAGCGGGGCCGTTCACGGGTTCGCTCAGAACTCCACTCAGTTGACCGACCTTCTCAACAGCCTGGGAAACCTCACCAAGCAGCTGGGAGACAACTCCGGGACATACGCATCGTTCACCAACGATCTCGCAGCTGTCAGCTCGATACTCGCCACGAACCGATCGAACCTCGGATCGGTGCTGTCGTCGCTGCAGCAGCTCTTCCATAACCTGAACGCGTTCATTCAGGCGGACGGGTCCCGCCTCGGGTCCAGCATCAAAGACCTCACGACGTTCGCCGGAGCTCTTGCCGGGCAGCAGCAGACGCTCGCCAAGGTGCTGGACCTCTCACCCCTAGACCTGGAAAACCTCGACAATGCGATCGACAAGTCGGCCCCAGGAGGGCCAGCTCTGCGCGGGCGTTACGACGCGGTCGCCTCAACCCAGCAACTGTTCAACCAGGTGTGCGGCAGCGCAGCACTCCGCTTTCTGGTCATTCTCGCTACCGGGACCCAGACCAACCCGCTGACCACCGCCACCCCGGTCGACACACTCTGCGGAATCGGCAACGCCCTCAACGCGCTTACTCCTCCGCCGGGAGCCTCCCCAGGTCCCAATCTCACGCTGGCGGCCCTCACCCGATGAGACCGGTTCCCGCCATGCTCCTCCGGACGCTTCGCCGCAGCCGCAAGTGCGGCCTCGCCACCGCGGGGCTCGCAACGGCTGTTGTCCTCTCATCCTGCGGCCTCAGCCTTCAGTCGCTGCCCAAAATCGGAGGCGTATCAGGCCCCACTTACGCAGTCAGCGCGACCTTCGCGAACGTGGTGAACCTCCCCGCAAACGCCGAAGTCCGTTTGGGCGCGCTTTCGGTCGGATACGTGTCGACCATCGGCCTCCGAAACTTTCAGGCCGTGGTCGGCATGCGGATCAAGCAAAACGTCAGGCTCCCGCAGGGGACGAGCGCTTCGATTCGCTTCGATACCCCTCTGGGAGAGGACTTCGTTCTCCTACAACCGCCCGCCGCGTCGACGGCGACCGCCCGGTACCTCGCCAACGGTGCCGACATCCCAGAGTCCGAGACCAGCACCGCCCCAAGCGTCGAGGACGCGTTCGCCGCGCTCGGAGCGCTCCTCAACGGCGGCGGGATCAACCAACTACAGACCATCATCACGCAGACCAACCTGGCCCTCGACGGGAACCAGACCCAGATAAGGCAGCTCCTGGAGTCTCTCAACGCGACCGTGACGTCCTTCGCAAACAACACACCGGCGATCGACAACGCTCTGACCGCGATGTCCAGCCTTTCGCAGGTACTCAACCAGGGGCGTGACACCATCGCGAACGGAATTGCCGCGCTCGGTCCCGCGGTGCAGGTGTTGGGCCAGGAGAACCAGGATCTGGCCTCCCTGCTAACACAGCTGAACAGACTGAGCGGCGCCGCCAACACCGTCATCGAGCAGAGCTCCACCGGAACGGTCGCAACGCTGAAGGCACTCCAGCCCCTCGTCGGGCAGCTCCTATCCGTGCAACAGCAACTCGCGCCGGCTTTGAGCGCGGTGGACAGCCTCGAGAAGAACACCCCACGAATAGCTCCCGGTGGGTATGCCCAGCTCGCCATCCAATCGACCGTCGAAGTACCGCCGGTTCCATCAGGGGCTCCGGCGCTCCAGAAAGTGACCGTCGATCCCCCGGAATCGGAACAGTCTTACAACCGGTCGGCGATCGCAACCCTCATCGAAGGGGGGTTGCCGTGAGCCGATCCCTGCTGAGCCGTATGATCGCTCTTCTGGTCGTCACCCTTGTGGGGCTCTACTACATCCTCTTCGACGCAGTCGGGATCACCGTGACCAACCAGCCGTACACCGTCCACGCCGTACTGACGACGGCCGGCGGCATCTACCAGGACGCCGCGGTTACCTTCCGCGGCGTCCAAGTGGGCAAAGTGAGCGCCGTGCATCTCGAGCCGACAAGCGTCGTGGTCGACATGGCAATCAACCACGGGACCAAGATCCCCGACAACGTCACCGCTAGCGTGAAGGAGCTCACTGCGGCAGGCGAGCAGTACATGGACCTCGTCCCCCCCACCGCCGACCCACCGCCGTACCTCCGCGGCGGGTACACCATCCCGGTGAACCGCACCAGCGTTCCGGTTTCGATCGGGCAGCTTCTCAACACGGTGAACTCCTTGGTGAACAGCCTGAGCGCCTCCGACCTCAACACTTTGAGCAGGGCTCTCGCGGAAGGGCTTCAAGGGGCGGGCCAGGACCTGCGTTCGATAATCGTCGACGGGACCACCCTGCTCGAAGCTCTGCAGTCCGCAGCTCCGGCAACCGCCAACCTCATCAACTCTGGTCATCAGGTGTTGTCCACCTTCAACCAGACCAGCGACAATTTCGCCGAGTTCAGCCACAACCTCAACCTGCTCTCCCAGCAGTTGGCCGAGTCCAACAGCGACCTGGTGAACCTTCTCCAGAACGGTGCGGCGCTCAGCAGCAGCGGCAACCAGTTCCTCAGCCAGAACGCCGGTCCGACCATCAACCTGCTGCAGGACCTTGGCACCCTTAGCAACCTCAGCTTCGAGCGCGAACCCGCCTTCCGGGCTCTCTTCGAAGTGCTCCCTCTCTTCTCGCAGGACATCGCGTCGACCTCGACCAACGGTCAGATCCGATTCGAGCTCACCTTCAACTACGACCACACCGTTTGCCCGTACAGCACCAACATGGTCGAGCCGACCACGCTGGTCGTCCAAGAGGACCTCACGAAGAACTGCGCCAGCCAGGCCCCCGACCTTCTACAAAGAGGGGCCGACAAGGCCCCGGCACCACCCCAGGGATAGGCGAGACCAATATGACTGACCACGAAATAGACGAACCCCAGCGCACAACCCGGCCGTTGCACTCCAGAACTCGAGACTCGGGATTGCGCCGACTCGGCAATCCGAACGTGATCGGGCGACTCGGAGTCACCGCGATCGTCAACGTGCTGGTGATCGCGATTCTCGCCGGAGCGCTCGTGTTCACAGTCCTGCGGGTTCACGACCAGAACTCCCAGAACTCGTTGCGGAACAGCGCTCTGAGCGCCGCGAAGACCTACGGGGTCTATCTGTCGAGCTACAACTACAAGGACCTCAATGGGCCGACCTCCGCTTGGTCTGAGGTCGCAAAGCACGCCACGCCGAAGTTCCGCACGGACTTTTCCAACACCAGCGCCAGTCTGGCGAAGCTGCTCGCCCAGTACAACGCGACAGCCACCGGCCAAGTAGTGGAAGCGGGGCTGGTATCAACGACCAACTCCAAGGCAGTCGCGCTTCTCTTCGTGGATCAGACCGTCACGAATACAGTGCAAAAGCCCAACTCGGTCACCCAACCCCTCCGGGTCAAGCTAACCATGCTGCGCCAGAACGGGCAGTGGCTGATAGACCAGCTCTCGGTTCCGAAGTGAGGCGAGCCCGCGCGAGGTTGGGGGCCGCTGTCCTCCTGACCACCGCGGGTTCCGTCGCGCTCTCGCAAACCCCGGCGCACGCCGACGCAACCGCGCCGCCAGCGTTCCCGACGAACTGTCCTGCCGCACAGTACCCCCCGCCCGGCTATCCGAACCCGCCCCCCGCGACCCCATTCCTCTATAACGGCAAGTTGTACAGCGGCCCGATCCCATACGAAGTCCCCTTCAAGGCCATCATCAACGGTGGCGAGATCGACCTGCCCCCAAATGTGAAGATCCCCCACATCTACGCATCCTTGTGCGGCCTCATCCAGCTACCAGATCTGTCAGGAACGATTGCAGGCGACAACGTTGCCTTCCCGCAGAACACCCCGAATGTGTACGTGGCGGGACTGGAAGCCCTCCCGGCGAGCGTTTCGTTCGGTCAGTTGAAATCGACCATCGATCTCAATCCCGCCGCGAACGGCGGTCTCAACATCACCATCTCCGGCTCGACGAATGAGTCCGTCAGCACCCTAAGCAACACAGTCACGTGCGGCCTGACGCTGAACGCATTGTTCACCACCAAGCACGACGGGATCCTCACTGGTGCCCCGGTGACCGGCCCGACGATGCAAGGACAGGCCGAGGCGGTAAGCAACTCCTTTGCGGTGCCGGCGGTGCAGCCGTCGAACAGCTGCCCGCCCTCGATCGCTCAGACGTTCAACCAACTTCTCGGTCTTCCCGCTCCCCCGGGAGTCGGAACCTTCAAGACCCCCTTCTGTTTCGACTTCGAACTCCAAGCCATCAACACACCAACTCCGACCGCGCAGTGCCCATGGCCCAGCTGATGAACCTCCGACGACACCGCCGAGAGGGCCGTGCTCGCTCCCACCGACGGCTGGGCCGAGCGGTTCCCGCCTCCACCGCCGCCTTAGCCGCCACCCTCTCGCTTATGTGGGGTGTGGGGCTTCTTCCGGTCGCTACCGACGTCGCCGCGGCGCAGCCGCCGATGAACTGTCAGCCGGAGCAGTTCCCCGCGGCAGGCTCGGCTGCGAACGCTCCATTCACGCCATATGAAATCCCGTTCAGTGCAACGCTCGGACCCAACCCCCAGCCTGCGGCCGGCGCGCTTCCCACGGTGCCGTCAGGCGGATACCTAGAGATCTCCAACGGGCTCCTGACCGCCGTCCTCGGCGGAGGGCCGGGGTTCCTGCCAGGCACCCCCGGGCAGATTTACGCCTCCACGTGCGGGCTGTTCCAGCTACCGACCGAGCAGGGTTCGATCACAGCCAATCCCGAAGGCGACCAGAACGACACGCACTACAACAACAACTTCCAGTTCGTGAACCCCATCCCGGTGTCGGTGTCGATCACCGGTATCTCAGGGCTGCCCGTCCTCACCGGCTACGGCGCCGCCGACGGGCACTTGTCGGCGAGCATCGACCTCACCCCCGCAGCCAACGGCGGCCTCAACGTCGAGTTCCTCGCCTCGGCGAAGGCGACCAACGACTTCGGCCCGGCCATCTCAGCACTCGGCCCCATCCTCGGCTTGATCACCTCCGCAACCGGGAATGAGTGCAGCATCCCGATCGGAGACCTCCGCCAGGCAGGTTTGCCCGCGTCCGATCTGGCGGTCGACTCGTCCGGAGTCAGCCCGGTCACCGGTCTCACCGTCGCCCAGGAGACGACCCCCACCCATCTGACGAGTGGCACGAGCGGCAACATGACCGGTCAGCCCATCACCGGGCCGATAACGGGCGCTCAAGCAACATTGGTCAGCAACGACTTTCCCGTCGGCAAAGTGGACCCCAACACGCCGCCGGCTCCCGCCGCGCCGGGCGCGGCCACGACGGCACCTGCGACACTATGCACGCCTCAGAACGCCAACCTTCTCAACGGACTTCTCGGCTTGCCCTCACCGCCCGGAAAGAACACCTTCTTCGCCCCCAGCACCTTTGCCATCCATACCACCGCGTAAGTGGGTCCTCGGCCTCCTTGCGGGCGTAATCATCGTCGGTGCCGGCTGCGGCGCCGGACCTGGGCACCGTGCTGCCGGACCGACAACGACGCTGGTTACGGCCGACAGGTGGCACGCGCCTCCGGTAATGCCGGTCCCGAGCACAACCGGGTACTGCACCGCCGTCGTGTCCGTCTACCGGCATGTCGCCGACCTTCCCCACGCAGCCACCCAGAAGGTGCGCCAGGAGATCGTCACCGACTACCTGTCCGAAGTGCCGACGATGATCGCCGCAGCACCGCAAACCATTGCCAGCGACTCCAAGGTCTACTTCACCTCGGTGGCGGAGATACTCGCCGACTTGCAAAAAGCAGGACTAGACCCGAAGAAGGTGTCCGACCCTAACCTGCGGCAGGTTTTGCTGGACCCCGGAATCAAGGCATCCGGCGACCGTGTGATCACGTTCGTGAAAAACAACTGCAACTACACCATCGGAGGCTGAAGTTTTGCCCGACCCGATCCGAGACCTCGCTCAGCTGACCAAAGCCCTTCTCCGGCTGCCGTTGGAAGCACAGGCCCTGGCCACGCTCTTTACCTCCGGAATGCTCGGACCGGAACGCCCCGACAAGCTGTTCGCGATGTATCAGGCGGTCGACAGGTACGGAGTGATGGGTGCTGCCGCCACGACCGCCGCCATTCGCCATGGCAGCCGAGCCGCCGTGGTGGACGACCTTGGAGTCCTGTCCTACTCGGACATGGACCGCAGGTCCAACGCTTTGGCCAACGCGCTCAGGGCGCGCGACATCAAGGAGAACTCGGGTGTCGGCATACTCTGCCGCAACCACCGCGGCATCTATGACGCAACCTACGCCGCGCTCAAGCTCGGAGCGCGCGCCCTTTACCTCAACACCGACTTCTCCGGTCCGCAGGCCGCCGCGGTAGCGGAGCGGGAGGGGCTCGATGCCCTCGTCTACGACGAGGAGTTCGCCGAAGTCGTTGCTTCGGTCGACGCGCCTCGCGGTCGGTACATCGCGTGGACCGAGCAACCGGACAGCGCAGTGGAGCCGACTCTGGAATCGCTGATAGCGCTGGGGAATCCGGATCCACCCCCGCCCTCCTCGGGGCAGGGCACGGTGATCATCCTCACTAGCGGCACTACCGGCACGCCCAAAGGCGCCAACCGCTCCCAGCCCCGGTCTCTCGTCGCGCCCGCGGCAATCCTCTCCAAAATCCCTTTCCGTCGGCGGGAAACCACGTTCATCGCTTCCCCCATCTACCACGCATGGGGTTTGGGGACCTCGGTCCTGATGCTCGCCTTGGGCTCGACGATCGTCCTCCGCAGGAAGTTCGACCCCGAGGACATGCTCGTCGCTCTCGCCGAGCACAGGTGCAGCGCCTTGGTGGTGGTTCCGGTGATGCTGAGTCGCCTCCTGGCCTTAGGGCCGAATCGGATATCGAGCGCGGACCTCTCGTCGCTTCGGATCGTTGCCTCCAGCGGGGCTCAACTCGAGGCATCCCTCGCCACCGCAGCGATGGACCAGTTCGGTGACGTGGTCTACAACCTGTACGGGTCGACCGAGGTCGCTTGGGCGACGATCGCGACGCCCGAGGACCTCCGGGCGGCGCCGGGCACCGCGGGTAAGCCGCCGCTCGGCACAACCGTGCGGATCTATGACCAATCCGGGAATCAGCTGCCGGCGGGGGCGGTCGGCCGGATATTCGTGGGCAGTGGGATGGAGTTCGGCGGTTACACCGGAGGCGGGACCAAGGAAACCATCGAGGGTCTGATGTCCACCGGAGATGTCGGGCATTTCGACGGGGCCGGACGACTCTTCGTCGACGGGCGCGACGACGAAATGATCGTGTCGGGGGGCGAAAACGTCTATCCACGAGAAGTGGAGGAGCTTCTGTCGGGTCACGAGTCCGTCGTCGAAGCAGCAGCGATAGGGGTGAGCGACCACGACTTCGGCCAGCGTCTCCGGGTTTTCGTAGTCGTCAAGCCCGGCCATGACCTGGACGAAGCAGAGGTAAAAGACTTCGTCCGTGCCAACCTCGCCCGCTACAAGGTCCCCCGCGACGTGGTGTTCGTCGACCAGTTACCCAGGAACCCGTCCGGAAAGGTACTGAAGCGGGAACTGGCATCCCAATGAGCTCTCCCGAACCTGCCGTCAGGATCCCAGGATCGGACTTCGGCACCTCCGGGGTGCGCAGCGAATTCCGAGGACCTTTGGCGGACGGGCCGCGCCCCGCGGATCTGGAGGTCAAAGTGCCTCCCCTCGGGGCCTTCGGCGTCGCGGAGTTGTTCCGGCTGGTGACGGTCTACCTGACCATTTCATTCCGCGTGGCCGCCAGGCTCGCCGGTTGGGCCTTCCGCCCGTGGAAGCGCAGCCTGATCGAGGCGGCGTCGAACGGCGGCGTGGACGCGCTCGTGAACCTCGGCCCGACCTACGTCAAGCTGGGGCAGATCATCGCCTCGTCTCCGGGCCTTTTCCCGGAACCATTGGCCGCGGCAGCCCAGCGATGCCTCGACGAGGTTCCCCCGTTCGAAGGTAGAACCGCACGCGAGATGATCCGCAAGGATCTCGGCCTTCCACCGGCCGCGATCTTCAAGCACTTCGACGAGGTGCCGCTTTCGGCCGCGTCAATCGGCCAGGTGCACGCGTGCGAGCTGCCCGACGGGCGGGAAGCGGTGATCAAGCTCCAGCGGCCCAACATCCAAAGGAGGATGAGGACGGATCTCCGGATCATGTACCGGCTCGCGAAGACGATGGAGAAGCACTTTCAGTTCGCCCGAAACGCCAACGCGGTCGCCCTCGTTGAAGATCTGCACGAAGTGACCTTCAACGAACTGAACCCCGCACTCGAAGCATGGCGGCAGCATCACTTCCGCGAGAAGCTCTGGGCATTCGAGGACAACGCCTGGGTCACAGCTCCGGAGATCTATTGGGACTACTGCGGCCCGCACATGATCTGCATGGAACGCATGACGGGCATCCCGATGGACGAGTTCGATGCCATACGCCGGCGGGGGATCGACGGCGAGCTTGTCCTGCGGCGCGGCGCCAAGACATGGCTGGAGGCCGTTCTCATCCATGGGCCCGTCCACGGGGACATGCACGCCGGCAACCTCTGGGTGCTCGACGACGGTCGGGCCAGCTACCTCGACTTCGGGATTATGGGAGAGGTCCCCGACGAGTACAAGCAGCTGATACGGGACCTGCTGTTCACGTTCATGTTCGACCAGAACTTCGCCCGGATCGCGAGGGCCTACAAGCGGCTAGGGCTGATTAGTGACGAAATGGGCTCCGACGAAGAGGTGGGTGCCAGGATCCAACTCGTAGTGGCCCCAATGCTCGGGAGCGCATCCAGCATGAGCCTGGGCGATTTCATCGTTTCGTCCCTCGAAATGATGAAACAGTACGGCATGACCGCTCCCAAGGAGATGGTCCTTTTTTCCAAGCAAATGCTCTATATGGAGCGTTATATCAAAGGCCTTGCCCCCGATTGGCAGATCGCCACCGACCTTTTTCTGGTAAAGAACATCTTCCCGGAGGAGGCAGCGAAGCGTGCGGCCGACGCCGGCGTCGTCTTCCCCGATTAGAAGATCAACCAAAGTCATCGTCGAGTAGACAAGGCTTTTACCCGTGAGCATCGAAGCCGAATTCCCCGAAGAACCACTTGACGCTCTGAACCCGTCGCCCCATGGGGGCTCGGTCCCGATCGGCCTGGCCGGTCCCGACGCTGCCTGGAGAGAAGCGGTCCCCGACGGAGGAATCCGCGTTCAGGCGATCGCGTTGATGGACCTCTGGCTCAGGACCGGTCTGGCAACCGTCGTCGCTGCCGCAGCCGCCCCCGCGACGCTCATGCGGGAGTCGGCTCGGCAACAGCGCGCCGCGATCGAGTTCTTCGCGGAGCTGGCCCGGGACGCGGACGCCTCGAAGGTGTTCCTTCCTCCCCCGCCTGTGAAAATCAAGGCCCGGAGGCTCGGCCGGCAGGTCTGGGCCCCGAGCGTCGGTTTCGTCGAGTTGGTCAGCTTCAAGAGCCCGTACCGCGTTACGTGCCCCAAGCTGCGCGGCTCGTACTACCGCCACGAGCGCAACGCGACGGCCCGAGCGCAGCACTGGCGCCATGAGGATGGTCCCCGACCGACGATCATCGTCGTCCACGGCTTCACCGGTTCTCCGTACTGGTTCAACAGCACCTTCTTCTCGCTCCCCTGGTTCTACAGCCACGGATGCGACGTGGTGCTGGTCACCCTTCCGTTCCACGGCGCGCGTAACGACCGGCTGGCGCCTTTCAGCGGTTCAGGGTTGTTCACCGACGGGCTCGGTCAGTTCCACGAAGCCATGCTCCAGAGCGTCTGCGACATCCGGGTGGTGATCGACTACCTCCTGTCGACCGGCGTCGAGCACGTGGGGATAACCGGGCTTTCGCTCGGCGGGTACGTCAGCGCGCTGATGGCAGCGGTGGAACCCCGGCTGCACGTTTCCATCCCCAATTCCGCCGTGACCGACATGTCCCGCCTGTTGGACGGGTGGTTCCCAGCCGGCCAGCTGCTCAAGCTCGCGCTGCGCAAGACTGGGGTACCCGAGGAGTCTTTCCAGGCGTCGATGAACCTCCATAGCCCCCTCAACTACCGCCCGCTCCTGAGTCGTGACCGGCTCTTGATCATCGGCGGGCTGGGCGACCGGCTGGCTCCCCCCGAACAGTCGGCGAGACTCTACGAACACTGGGGTCACCCGCAGATCGAATGGTTCCCCGGCAGTCACATAGTGCACCTCGGTCGCGGCCACTACCTTCGCGCCGTCGGCCGCTTCCTCAAAGCGACCGGCTTCAGCGCAGGTTGAACCCCTAAGGAGACCGCTTGCCCCTCCATCGCTCGACGACCGCCCCCCGCCATTTCGCCAAGCTGGCCCGGGCAGGGGGAGGGCTCGGCCTGTGCTCGCTGCTCCTGTTGGCGGCGTGCGGGAACTCGAGTTCGGCGGCTAGCCCCGAAACGCTGCTACAGCAGTCCAAGCAAGTGCTCGACTCCACCTCTGGTGTCCATTTCACCTTGCAGAGCAGCAACGTTGGCACGAAGGGAACCGTCATCAAGGGGGGACAGGGAGACCTCGTCCGCCCCGACCGGCTGCAGGGCTCGCTCGACGTCCTGGTCAACAGCCTCCCCGCAACCGTCAAGGTCGTGTCCGTCGGAAACACCGTCGAAGCCCAACTGCCCTTCTCCACTACCTACAGCAAGATCGACCCGTCGACCTTCGGGCTCGGCAACCCGGCGGACCTTCTCAGCTCTCAACGCGGGCTTTCCAGCCTGCTGACCGCGGGCACCAACCCGCAGATGGTGGGCACCGAGCGGATCGGCGGCGAACTCCTCGACAAGGTCAAGACGACGGTGCCGGGCACCGCAGTGCCGCTCCTCCCGGACCAGAACCCGAACCAGCCGGTAGCACTGGTGGCCGCGATCAACCCGAGTAACCATCAACTGCGCCAGGTCACGCTGACCGGCCCGTTCACCAGCGCAACGACCAACTCGACGTTCATCGTGACCTTGACCAACTACGGAGAGCAACCCCAGATCAACCTGCCGCCGGTCTCCTGAACCGGCTCATGGCGTTACAGACCGCGAAGCCAGCCGCACAGAGGAACGAGCGCGACCGCTGGCGGCTGGGACTAGTTGCGTTCGCGGTGCTGCTGGCGGCCGCCGATACCTACGTGGTGGTCGTCGCCCTCCCCTCGATCATGGCGGGGGTGGGAGTCGGCCTCGACCGTCTCCAGAGGGCGACTCCGATCATCAGCGGCTTCCTGCTCGGCTACACCGCCGTGCTCCCGCTCATCGGTCGGCTCGCCGATCTTGCCGGCACCGCGCCAGTGTTCGCAGGGTGCATGGGCATATTTGCCGGCGGGTCGGTGATCACCGCGACAGCCCACAACCTCCCGGTCGCCGTCACCGGTAGGGCACTTCAAGGCTTGGGAGGCGGCGGCCTCGTGCCGGTCGCGCTGGCGATGGTCGCGTCCCGTTGGGCTCCCGACGAGCGCGGCGCCCCCCTCGGCCTCATCGGCGCGGTTCAGGAGCTCGGCAGCGTCATCGGCCCCTTGTACGGTGCGGGTGTTGTCGCGGTCGCATCGTGGAGGGCGATCTTCTGGATCAACGTCCCTGTGACATTGGTCGTGGGCACCGCCTTCTGGCTGAGCGGCGGGCGCGTGGGGCGTCCAGGACGGAGGGACGTCATCGGCGCGGCACTTCTCGTCGTCGGTGCTGTTGGCTTGATATTCGCGCTCGACGCCCCTTCGAGCCTGGCTGACAGCGCGTCGATCGGGCAGATTTACACACCATCGGTGACCGGCACCTGGTCGGCCTTCACCACCCCGATCGCACTGGTGTCTATCGGGATCCTCGCGGCATTCGTCGCCTGGGAAGCGGTCAAGCCCTTCAAGGTCCGACCGATAGTCGCAGTCCGCTCGCTGCCAGGTGTGCTCGCCGGCGCCGACCTCCCCGGAGCCTCGCTGCTGGCCGGGTTTCTCGCTTGCGTGGTCATCGCCTTCTCGACGGCGGACCCCAGCCGGCAAGTCGTGGCATCCAGCGCCAAGGTGCTCGGTCCTCTGGCCGCAGTGCTGGCGATTGGTTTCGTGGTCCGCGAACGCACCGCGCGCGAGCCGCTCCTGAGCTTCCGGTCCTTCTCCGCCAGGCCGGCGTGGGGCGCCCTTCTCGTCAACCTGTCGCTTGGTGGTGCGCTGATGGCTGCCTTGGTCGACGTGCCGCTGTTTGCCAGGGCGACAGTCGACCCCAACTCGGAGGTGGCCGCCGCGCTGGTGCTTTTGCGGTTCCTGGTTGCCGTCCCGGTCGGCGCCCTGGCGGGCGGGCTGCTCTGTCGAGCCCGGGCCGTGGCGCCGTACGTCGCCGGCGCCGGAATGGCCCTGGCGACAGCCGCGTTCGTTCTGATGACGTCATGGTCGAGCACCGCTCTCGGAGGCAGCCCTCGTTGGAGCGACGTCGAGCTTGTCCTCGGCGGGCTGGGATTCGGGCTCGCCATCGCACCGGTCAACGTCGCTGTCCTGGGAGCCGTGCCCGACCGGATCCACGCGCTGGCCAGCGCGCTCGCGGTCGTGGCCCGGACGATCGGGATGCTGATCGGGCTCTCGGCGCTCACGGCCGTCGCGCTGCACCGCTTCTACCGAGCGGAAGCTCGGATCGGGTCTGCCCTCGTGCTCTGCCCCACCCACCCCACTTCC
>CAZCCS010000011.1:0-19131 GCA_964497005.1 uncultured Acidimicrobiaceae bacterium
GGCGCCGGCGAAAGAGGCCGCCGCCGGCGCCGGCAACCCCGGCGGCTACTCGACGATGGCCGGGTAGACGAGCGACTTGAGCTGGCCGCGGAAGTTGAAGGTCCCCGAAGGCAGCAACTGGGTCATGAAGACCACTATCAGTTCTTCGGCCGGGTCGACCCAGAAGATGGTCGACGCCGCCCCTCCCCACATGAACTCCCCCGCCGAGCCGATCACGCCGGTCGCGGCCGGTCCCTTCGAGACGGCCATGGTCAGACCGAAGCCCATGCCGTCGAAGCCGACCTCGCCGTAGCCGCCGGGGAGGGCGAAGTCGCTCATGGAGCGGCCGGCGGGCAGGTGATTGACCGTCATGAGCTCGACGGTCTTGCGGCCGAGCACCCGACGCCCGTCGAGCTCGCCGCCGTTGAGAAGCATCTGACAGAACCGAACGTAGTCACCGATCGTGGAAACCAGTCCCCCGCCGCCAGAGAGGAATTTGGGCTGGATGCGGTAGCTACTCGTGGCGGGATCGTCTACGAGCACCAGCTCCTTGCGGGAGTTCCGCCCGTACATCGCGGCGAACCGGTCCGCTGCAGAGTCGGGGACGTGGAAGCGCGTGTCGCTCATGCCCAACGGTCCGAAGATCTCCTCCTCCAGGTACTGGTCGAAACTCCTGCCGGAAATGATCTCGACGAGCCTCGCGCACACATCGGTTCCGAACGAGTACAGCCACCGTGTTCCGGGCTGGAAACGCAACGCCCACCCTGCCTGGCGGTCGACCATGTCGGCGAGGCTGTCGAAGCGCGACGACGGCGGGCTGATCTTTCCGTCCTCGGTGTCGATGTTGAGGTCGGTGTTGTCCCTCCCATAACCGAGACCGGACATGTGCATGAGAAGGTCACGAACGTTGATCGCTCGGAGCGGGTCGACCAGCTCGGTAGAGCCGTCCTGTTTGCGCTCGGCGACCTTCATCCCGGACCACTGCGGGAGGAACCGGGTTACCGGGTCGGCCAGTTGGAAGTCCCCCCGTTCGTAGAGCGACATGAGAGCCACTCCGGTGATCGGCTTGGTCATCGAGTAGATCCGCCAGATGGTGTCGTCGTCCACCGCGAGGTCTCGCTCACGGTCGGCGAGCCCGATGTTCGAGAAGTGTGCCAGCGAGCCTCGCCTCATGACCGCCACCTGGCAGCCGGCGATCTTGCCCGGTTCCACGTACCTGGAGCGGAGATGCTCGTCGATCCGAGCGAGACGGGCCGGGTCCATGCCGGCGGATTCAGCGTCGACCTTCATCTTTTTCCCCCGGAAATCGGTGCCAATGGCACGAAAGTTAGCGTCTCGAAGGATGGCACAGTCAAGGGGCGGCACTCGCCGGCAGTCCCTATCGTCAATTTCATGACCCCTTCGGCCATGACCTCTCCCGCCTTCAGCCCCGGACAGCTCGGACCGCTGAACCTGCGGAACCGGATCATCAAGGCGGCCACTTTCGAGGGGGCGTCGCCCAAGGGCCAGGTCACCGACAGGCTGATCGACTACCACGTCAAGGTCGCCGCCGGCGGCGCGGCGATGAGCACGGTCGCCTACCTGGCGGTTTCACCTGAAGGCCGCACCGGGCGCGGGTGCATAGTCCTCGGGCCAGACACCGTCGAGGGCCTCGCCCGGCTGACCCAGGCGATCCACGCGGAAGGGGCGAAAGCAGCCGGGCAAATCGGACACGCCGGACCCGTCGCCAACCCCAAGTCGAACCGTGCCCCTGCCCTGGCTCCGTCCCGGCACTTGGGGGCGATGGGAAGCGTGGCGCACGAGGTCTCCGAACCTGACATCGCCCGGATCACCGCTGATTATGCGCGGGGTGCCGCGATCGCGGTCGAGGCGGGTTTCGATGCGCTGGAGGTTCACCTGGGCCACAACTACCTGTTGTCGGCTTTTCTCAGCCCGAAGCTCAACAAGCGCAAGGACGGGTGGGGAGGGAGCTTGGAGAACCGTGCTCGTTTTCCGAGGCAGGTGGTCGAGGCGGTCCGCTCGGCGGCCGGCAGGAAGGTCGCGGTGACCGCCAAGCTCAACATGGCCGACGGGGTGCCCGGAGGTCTTTGGCTCGACGAGAGCATTCAGGTGGCCCAAATGCTCGAAGCCGACGGGCACCTCGACGCGATCGAGTTGACCGGCGGGAGCTCCCTGAGCAACCCGATGTACCTATTCCGGGGCGAGGCTCCGCTCGAGGAGTTCGGCGCCACACTGCCGCAACCTTTCCGGCTCGGATTCAAGCTGGTGGGCAGCAGGTTCATGCCGTCGTATCCCTTCGAGGAGGCCTTCTTCCTGCCCTACGCCCGCCAGTTCCGCGAGGCGCTGACCATGCCTCTCATCCTCCTGGGCGGTATCAACCGGCTGGACACCGTGGAGCGTGCCATCGACCTCGGGTTCCCCTTTGTCGCGATGGCCAGGGCGTTGCTGCGCGAGCCGGACCTGGTGAACAAGATGGAGAAAGGCTCCTCCACCGAAGCGCTGTGCATTCACTGCAACAAGTGCATGCCGACCATCTACAGCGGCACGAGATGCGTGCTCGTCGACGAACGGCCGCCACCCCGCGGTTAGCGGCTACTTCTTCTTCTTCTGACGGCCCTTCCCGGGCACCATGCTTTTGGCTCGGGACGTCACAGAGTCGATGAGCAACGCCAGGCCAATGCCTAGGAGCCAGCTGTCTTTGGCGACGGCAATCCCGTTCTGGTTCGGCTTGAGGCTGCCGGGCTCGCGCAGCGACGGAGTTCTCAGGTAGAGACCGACCAAGCCGCCCGAGAAAGCCGTGAGCGCGGCGCCGGCTACACCAGGGCTGACGAACGGCGTGAGCAGCGCGGTGCCGATGCTGATTTCGGACGCGGCCAATGCCCTGGTGAAGGTCTTGGGGTCCACCTGCTCCAACTGGGGGTAGGCCGCCGATGCCATCGAATGAACGCCCTTGTGCAGTTCCTCATCTTCGGCGGTCCATTTGTTGATCCCCGAGTTCAAGATGAAGGCCCCTGTGGCGAGGCGTAGCGGGAGGTGCCAGAGCTGAAATCTCATGCACATCTACTACCCGTCGCGCGCTCGTATCTCTCATGATCTCCGGCCCTGGTTTAAAGCACGTTCAGGTCGGATAGCGGAGAGCGATCGCTGCTCGCGGCTCGTTGACCTTGAAAGTGAAGCTCTCCTCCAGATAGAGCTCCACGGTGTCTTCGACCTGCCTGCGGAATCCGATGGAGAAGTCCTGGCCGCAGACGAACTCGAAGTCGCCCCCACGGGAGCTGACGACCACGGCACCTTCAACACCGGGCGCCCAAACCACCGGACCGCCGAGTATCAGCTTCATGTGCTCGAGCACCGGGTACCCGCCGTACTCGGTCGTCTCTATGACGCCGGTGTAGCAGCGGGGCCCGAGCGCTATGGCGTAAGGCCCGCCGATCCCCTCGCGCCTGAGGGTCGCGACAGCCCTCGCCACCACGCCCGGATACTGGCCGTAGTCATCGCCGATCGGCAGAGCATCATGAGCGGAGGCGGCAGCGATCCCCCTGATGCCGCCGGCGTCGAGCCCGTCGAAAACAGCCCGATCCTCGGCGAGGGCGGCCTCTCGCGCCGCGCTGACGACTTGCGCCAGGTCGACGTCCTCCGCGCCCCGGTCGGCGCGGTCGAGCTCCGCAAGGGACAGCTCGAACGGCTTGCGCAGCTCCACCAGCGGCTGCGGCTCTCTCACAGCTGTCGCGACTCCACCCTCCCCCACTGCCGGCGCCGAGGTGCGTCCCACCGTCTCGGCCGAGTAGTCCCATCCCTTCGGCCCGGTGAAGTCGACAAGGGCCCTTCCGGCAAGAAAATGGCGCAACGTGCGGCTGGCCTCGTTGTCGATTTGCTCCCAGGCGGCGTCGCTGACAGGCGCAAGGGCGCGCCTCAAGTGGTCGGTCACAGATGTTCCTTGTCTTTGAGAGCGCCAATGCCGAGCGACCCGCGCTGTGCCGCGCCCGATCCCCCAGTTCCATCTCCGGAAGAATCTGTTGCTTCCTCCTCGACCTCGAGGATCGGCTCACTGCTGAACAGGTATCGCCGCAGTACGCCGTCCAACGTCACGTCGCGCCGGCGAAGCCACTCGAGGAGCATGGAAGCGTGTTCCTTCTCCTCGTCCCGGTTGTGCTGAAGGATGCCCACCAATTCACGGTCCAGGGTGGCGTCCGCCCGCTGGTTGTACCAATCGATGGCGTCGAGCTCTTCCAGAAGCGATGTGACCGCGCGATGCGTGTCGATCGTCTCGGATCTGAGTTGGTCAGCGGGCTCGTGGAGTGATTCGCTTCCCACCGCTATTCGAGGCTTCCTGATCGGGCGTTGGTCACAGTGTCCGCGGACTTTATCTTCCCGTTCAGGTCCGCGATCTCATGTTGGGCCGGAAGGCGAAGCGGCCGCCGCCAACGCCTTCAGAAGAGCAGGAGCGAGCTCCCTCGAGCTCATTACAAGATCCGGAAGGTATGGGCGTGCCTGGTTGTAGATGAGCGGCGAGCCGTCGATCCGCGAGGCGTGCATGCCAGCAGAGAGGATCACTCCGACCGGGGCTGCGGAGTCCCACTCCCACTGGCCGCCGGCGTGGATGTAGGCGTCCGCCTCCCCCCGTAGTACGGCCATCGCCTTGGCGCCGGCTGAGCCCATCTGGATGACTTGTCCGCCGAGCGCCGCAGCGACCTCCGCGGAGAAGGCCGGCGGGCGGCTTTCGCTGACGACGATGAGCGGAGAGGGGCGGCCGGCTACGGCGGGTGCGGGGGCAGCCCGGGCCGTCCCCGTCACGTAAACCTGATTCCCTAGCGCTGGAGTGCCTACCGCCGCGGCAGTGATGCCACGTCCCGCCTCCCAGAGCGCGATGTGCACAGCCCAATCCGAACGGCCCGGCACGGTGAACTCGCGGGTTCCGTCGAGAGGATCGATGATCCACACCCGCTCGGCGGACAGGCGCCGCTCGTCGTCGGCGGACTCCTCCGACAGCACCGCATCGGCCGGGCGGGAGCGTGCCAGTTCGGCGAGGATCAGCTGGTTCGATTCGAGGTCGCCCTTCCTTCCGAGCTCCCTCGGATCGTCTCCGTCCCAGTCGTTGCGGATCTCCAGCAAGAGACGGCCCGCCCGCGCGGCCAGCTCGCCGGCGAGTTCGGCGTCTTCGGCATCCTCGGCGCCCTCGGCGCCCGCTGGGTGGATCGTCACACGTCGAGTTCGCTGAGCACCCAGTCCGCCATAGCGCTGGGGCTGCCGTGCCCGGGCCTCAGCGTGAGGTCGGGATGCTCTGGCGCTTCGTAGGGGTCGTCGACGCCCGTGAAACCCGTGATCTCGCCCGCCCGGGCTTTCGCGTATAGACCCTTGGGGTCCCGCTCCTCGCACACCTCGATCGGTGTGTCCATGAACACCTCGACGAACCGGAGCCCCGCCTCCTGGTGCGCTTCACGAACCAGATCCCGGTCTGAGCGATAGGGGCTCACCAACGACACGACCGCCACCAGGCCCGCGTCTGCGAAGAGCTTGGCGACCTCGCCGACTCGTCGTACGTTCTCAGCCCGATCGGACGCGCTGAAGCCGAGGTTGGAGTTCAAACCGTGGCGAAGGTTGTCTCCGTCGAGGAGGTAGGCGGGCCTCCCGGCGGCGACAAGCCGGCGTTCGAGTTCGACCGCGACAGTCGACTTGCCGGACCCTGACAGGCCGGTGAACCACACGGTCAGGCCTTTGGATGCGCGCTCCTGTCGGGATACTGCATTGGAGTGCCACACGACATTGCTGTCGAGGTTGGCCTGCTCGGCTCCAAGGATCATTCCTGCCGCGACGGTGTCGTTGGTCACCGAGTCGACGAGGATGAAACTGCCGGTCGCCCGGTTACGACGGTAGGGATCGAACATCAGGGGGGTCTGCACCCTCAGCCTGATCCTGCCGATCTCGTTCAGCGTCAGTGAGTCGGCCGTCGCGTCGCGGTGAAGGGTGTTCACGTTCAGGCGGTAGTCAAGATGTTCGACGGTTGCGGGGGCCTGGCGGGTGGTGTGGCGAACGATGTAGCGGGAGCCGACCTTCAGTGTCGACGTCTCCGAAAACCAGCACACCATCGCGTCGATGTCCGATCCCACCATCGGGCGGTTGTGCGGTCGGCAGATCATGTCGCCCCGCCCGACGTCGACGTCGTCGGCCAGCCGGATGGTGACTGCCTGAGGTGGGAAGGCCTCGCTGAGTTCTTCGCCACCAGGACCGAGGACAGAAGTGACGTGGGATGTGAAGCCGGACGGCAGGACCACCACCTCATCGCCGGGCTTGAACACACCGCCCGCCACGGTGCCGGAGTAGCCACGGTAATCATGCAGTTCCGCGTCGGCGCCGGCCTGGGGACGAACGACGTACTGCACCGGAAAACGAGCGTCGATCAGATTGCGGTCCGACGCTATGTACACCTCTTCGAGATGGTGCAGGAGAGGTGCGCCTTCGTACCAGTCCATGCTGGCGCTGCGGGTGACGATGTTGTCGCCGTGCAGGGCCGACATCGGGATGAAGGTGAGGTCGTGGACTTCGAGCTTCATGGCGAAGCTGCGAAATTCCTCGCGGATCTCCTCGAAACGGTCCTGCGACCAGTCCACCAGGTCCATCTTGTTGACGCACACCACCAGGTGCGGGATCCCCAGGAGAGACGCTATGAAGGCATGCCGCCGGGACTGCTCGAGCACCCCGTTGCGGGCATCGATCAGCACCAAGGCCAGGTCCGCTGTCGACGCGCCGGTGACCATGTTGCGGGTGTACTGAACGTGACCGGGGGTGTCGGCGATGATGAACTTCCGCTTGGGAGTCGAGAAGTACCGGTAGGCGACATCGATGGTGATTCCCTGCTCCCGCTCCGCCCTCAACCCGTCGGTCAGGAGTGCCAGGTTCACGTAGCCGTCGCCACGGTCCCGGCTGGTGCGCTCCACCGCCTCGAGCTGGTCGACGAAGATCGACTTGGAGTCGAACAGAAGCCGCCCGATGAGAGTCGACTTTCCGTCGTCGACGCTGCCCGCTGTGGCGAGGCGCAACAGCTCCGACACTAGAAGTACCCCTCCTTCTTGCGGTCTTCCATGCCCGCCTCGGAGATCCGGTCATCGGCGCGGGTGGCACCGCGTTCGGTCAAGCGAGAAGCCGCGACCTCGGCCACAACCTCGTCGGCGGTCGTGGCGATCGACTCCACGCAACCGGTGCATGTCGCGTCGCCGATCGTCCGAAAACGCACCGTCGCCTCGAAGGGCTCCTCCCCGTCCATCAAAGTAACGAAGCGCGACACCGCGAGAAGCATGCCGTCGCGCTCGAACACCTCTCGGCGATGGGAGAAGTACAGGGATGGCAGCTCGACCTGCTCCTCGAGGATGTACTGCCACACATCAAGCTCGGTCCAGTTCGAAAGCGGAAATACCCGGATGTGCTCGCCCTTGCGGTGCGCACCGTTGTAGAGGTTCCAGAGCTCGGGCCGCTGCCTGCGAGGGTCCCACTGTCCGAACTCGTCACGGAAGCTGAAGACCCGTTCCTTTGCCCGTGCCTTCTCCTCGTCCCGTCGGGCGCCCCCGAAGACGGCGTCGAAGCGGCCCTCCTTGATCGCTCGCAACAGGGTGACGGTCTGCAGCCGGTTGCGACTCGCGCGGGGGCCGTCGTCCTCCACGGCCCTGCCGGCGTCGATGTCGTCCTGAACGCTCGCCACGATCAATCTGACTCCGAGCTTGTCGACTGTTCGGTCACGGAACTCGATCACCTCGTCGAGGTTGTGACCGGTGTCGACGTGCATCACGGGGAACGGCAACGGCGCCGGCCAGAACGCCTTCGCAGCCAGGTGCAGCATCACGACAGAGTCCTTTCCCCCGGAAAAAAGGAGGACCGGATGCTCGAAAGTCGCCGCCACCTCTCTCACGATGTGCACCGCCTCGGCCTCGAGGGCGCGCAGATGCGACAGCTCGTAAGTGACGGTCACGGGGGTCATTGTCCCAGATGCCGGCGATTTATTACCAGCCAAGTCGGGATTAGGCGGATTTCGTGCCAGCAGACGGACCGCGCTCCGAGCCGAGCCCTGGACAGCTGGCTATCGTCCCCGCCGTGCTACCTGACCCCTTGGACGAGTATCCGATCCACCAGAGCCCGCTGTCGATGGCCCGGGTTGCAACAAGCGACCGGAACTTCTACGACCGCAACTACTTCAACGCGTTCGACCAGGACGGCGAGAATCTCCTGGTATCCGGCGGGGGGTACTACCCCAACGTCGGGGTCAAGGATGCGTTCTTGTCGCTGCGGCGGGGAGACCGGCAGTGGACCGTGCGCTTCTCGGATGCGATGGATAGCCGCGACATCGTCCCCCGCGTCGGCGGATGGCGGCTCGAGATCCCAGAGCCTCTGCAGAAGGTGAGGCTCATATGCGAGCACGAGTCGCTTAGCGCGGACCTCACATGGGAGGGCTCCTTCCCGTCGATCCTCGAGGAACCCCACCTCATGCTGAACAGCCTGCAGCGCCCGGTCCTCGACGCCCAGCGGTTCGCCCAGCTCGGCAGCTGGTCCGGATCGATCTCGGTCGAGGGCGAGACGATCGACGTAGACCCGTCGCGCTGGCTCGGCTCGCGCGACCGATCATGGGGCATTCGCCCCACCGGCGACCCGGAACCCGCCGGCCGGGAGTCGGACATACCGAGCGAAGGTTTCTGGTGGCTCTACGTGCCGTTCCGGTTCGAGACTTTCGCCCTCATTGTCATCGTCCAGGAGCGGCCGGACGGTTACCGGACCCTCAACGACGCCCGGCGCGTCTTCGCCGACGGGCGGGTGGAGCAGCTGGGCTGGCCCCGGGTCGAGATCGAATACCGCAGCGGAACCCGGCATCCCGAGAAGGCCAAACTCCACCTGACCACCCCGACGGGAAGGCCACTGCTAGTCGAGGTCGAGCCGATGACCTTCCAAGCTCTTCATGTCGGCGGCGGGTACGGCGCAGACCCCGAATGGACCCACGGTCAGTGGAAGGGCCCGGGTTGGGTGAACTTCACGACTTACGACTACACCGACCCGCAGATCGCTGGCCGGGTTCCCTGGGGAGTCATCGACCACTCCGCCCGCGGGGTGTGCGACGGTGAGACGGGGCTGGGTCTGTTCGAGCACACCTCCATCGGACGGCACGACCCCACCGGCTTCGCCGACTTCATGTCCGTCGCGCCGTGACATTGACCCGGCGGGGCCCCAACCCCGCCTCCTCCGGAGCGTGGGGACCCCAACCCCACGCCCGGCCGTAACACCGGCTAGACGTTGCGGCGGTAGCGGCCTCCCACCTCGAACAGCGCCTGGGTGACCTCCCCGAGGCTGCACACCCGCACCGCATCCATGAGCACCGCGAAAACGTTTCCCCCGCTGATCGCTGCTTCCTGCAACCGGGCCAGGGCGGCCGGCCTTTCGCCGGCGTGAGACTCCTTGAAGGCTGCCAGCCGCTCGAGCTGGCTCCTTTTTTCCTCATCCGTGGAGCGAGCCAGTTCGAGATGGTCCGGGACGGCGTCGCCCGCGGGGTTGCGGAACAGGTTCACTCCCACGATCGGTAGGGAACCGTCGTGCTTCTTCTGCTCGTAGAGCATCGACTCGTCCTGGATGCGTCCGCGCTGATAGCCGGTCTCCATCGCGCCGAGCACTCCCCCGCGCTCGCTCAGCCGCTCCATCTCCGCGAGCACCGCTTCTTCGACCAGGTCGGTCAACTCCTCCACGATGAAGCTTCCCTGGAGAGGGTTCTCGTTGCTCGCGAGCCCCCATTCCTTGTTGATGATCATCTGTATGGCGAGCGCTCGACGAACCGAGTCAGCCGTCGGCGTGGTGACCGCCTCGTCGAAGGCATTGGTGTGGAGGCTGTTGGCGTTGTCGTAGATCGCGCACAGCGCTTGGAGCGTGGTGCGGATGTCGTTGAAGGCCATCTCCTGCGCGTGCAGCGAACGCCCCGAAGTCTGCACGTGGTACTTGAGCTTCTGGGAGCGGGCGTTGGCACCGTATCGGTCCCGCATGGCGACCGCCCAGATCCGGCGGGCGACCCTTCCGATCACCGTGTACTCGGGGTCCATCCCGTTCGAGAAGAAGAAGGAGAAGTTGGGAGCGAAGTCGTCGACGTCCATCCCCCGAGCCAGATAGGACTCGACATAGGTGAACCCGTTCGCCAACGTGAAGGCCAGCTGGCTGATCGGGTTCGCGCCCGCTTCGGCAATGTGGTAGCCCGAGATGGACACCGAGTAGAAGTTGCGCACCTGGTTCTCGATGAACCACTCCTGGATGTCGGCCATCATCCGAAGCGAGAATTCCGTCGAGAAGATGCATGTGTTCTGACCTTGGTCCTCCTTGAGGATGTCGGCCTGAACGGTGCCCCGGATCATGCGTAACGTGCGCGCACGTACCTCCTCGGGATCCTCGTCGGGATGTCTCTCCAACTGGTCGTCGATGGCGGTGTTCAAGAACATGGCCAGGATGGTTGGCGCCGGCCCGTTGATCGTCATCGAGACAGACGTGCGCGGGTCGCAGAGGTCGAAGCCGCTGTAGAGGACCTTCATGTCATCGAGCGTGGCGATGGACACCCCGGAGTTCCCGACCTTCCCGTAGATGTCAGGACGGAGGTCCGGATCGAACCCGTAGAGGGTGACGGAGTCGAAGGCGGTGGAGAGACGGGTGGCTGGTTGTCCTTCGGACAGCAGCTTGAAGCGTCGGTTCGTGCGGAATGCGTCGCCCTCGCCGGCGAACATCCTGGCGGGGTCCTCGCCGTCCCGCTTCAAGGGAAAAACGCCGGCGGTGTAAGGAAAACGGCCGGGGATGTTTTCGGAGCGGATCCAGCGGAGAAGCTCGCCTTCGTCCTGGAACCGAGGCAACGCCACGCGGGGCACGAGCGTGCCCGACAGCGACTCTCGCCGGTGCTCCTCGCCGGCGTACAACTCGACGGTGGCCGCCCAGCCGCCAAGCACGTCTCGGCTCTCCTGAGGGAGCTGGTCACCGGCTTCTGCTCCCAGTGTGACGGCCTGCTCGGCGGCTGCAGCGTGGCCCGCAGCAGCCAGAGCCTCGGCAGCCGCGGCGAGCTGCTGGCGGCTACGGGCGGCGGCCGCCTGCCGGCGGGTCTCTTCGTGGTAGGAGCGCAATGTCTCCGCAATGTCGGCGAGGTAGCGCGAGCGAGACGGGGGGACGATGGCGTGGACCTTGGAGGACACTCGCGTGGGCGCGTCGCCGGGCGAGGTCAGCACTCCAGCGGTGACGCGCAGGCCTTCAGCCGCCAGCTGGTCGCGGAGGTACCGGTAGAGAGCGGTCACGCCGTCGTCGTTGAAGCGCGACGCGATGGTGCCGAATACAGGGAGGTCGTCGCGGGCGACTCCCGGGAAGTTGTCGGTGCGGGCAAGCTGCCGGCGGACGTCCCGCAGGGCGTCCTCGCCGCCGCGCCGCTCGAACTTGTTGATCGCGACAGCGCCGGCGAAATCGAACATGTCGATCTTCTCGAGCTGTGAAGCCGCCCCGAACTCCGGCGTCATCACATAGAGAGAAAAGTCGACGTGAGGCACCACCGCGGCGTCGCCTTGGCCGATCCCGGGCGTTTCCACGATCACCAGGTCGAACCCGGCTGCCTTGCACGCAGCTATCGCTTCGTCAAGCGAATCGGGCAGCTCGCTCGCGGCGCGTCGTGTCGCCATCGAACGGAAGTACACCCGCCCGGTGCTGAGCGAGTCGGGGTCCACGGAGTTCATCCGGATCCGGTCGCCGAGCAATGCCCCCCCGCCCTTTCGCCTCGTCGGGTCGACCGCCAGAACCGCGATTCGGAGCTTGTCCTCCTGATCCATCCGGAACCGCCTTACCAACTCGTCTGTGAGCGACGACTTTCCAGAGCCCCCGGTGCCGGTGATGCCGAGGACCGGCACGCTGCGGGCGTGGGTAAGCGACCCGGCGAGTTCAGGTGTGAGGCGACCGTCTTCCGCTGCGGTGATGGTGCGGGCCAGGACCCTCTGGTCCCCGGCGAGGAGCCGCTCGACGTCGGCCGGCCCCGGAGCCTCCAAGGGATGGTCGCAGTCGGCGATCATCAGGTTGACCATGGCCGCAAGGCCGAGTTCCTGACCGTCCTGGGGTGTGAAGATCCGCGCCACGCCGTAGTCGTGCAGCTCGGCGACCTCCGCCGAGACGATGGTTCCCCCTCCGCCGCCGTACACCTTGACGTCGCCCCGTCCCTCCTCGCGCAGCCGGTCGACCAGGTACTTGAAGTACTCGACGTGGCCGCCCTGATAGGAGCTGACAGCAACGCCTTGGACGTCCTCCTGCACCGCTGCGGTCACCACGTCGTCCACCGAGCGGTTATGTCCCAGGTGCACCACCTCGGCCCCCTGCGACTGCAGCAGCCGGCGCATGATGTTGATCGCAGCGTCGTGGCCGTCGAAGAGGCTGGCGGCGGTCACGAAGCGGACCGGGTGCTGGGGGCGGTGTAGCTCGCTTGTCACCTTGACGCGCCTCTCACTTCGACCAGCCTAACAGATAGTAGGACGTCCAACTATTACACTTTCCCGGATGGGGCCCCAACCCCATCCTCCTCCGCAACGTGGGGACCCCAACCCCACGCCGGCCGTGGCCCGGAACCCGGATCGGGCCGGACGGGCCGGCTAGTACGCCAGAACCCGGCGGGCGCCGGCGACGATGTCCTCCACCTGAGGCAGGATCGCCTTCTCGAGCGTGGGCTCGTACGCCACGTGCGTATCGGTGGCCCCGACCCGGCCCACCGGTGCGTCCAGGTCCGAAAACGAATGCTCCGCCACCCACGCACCCACCTCCGCTCCGAACCCGCACGTGACGATGTCCTCGTGGACAACCAGGACCCGGCTGGTTCTGGCGACCTGTTCGGCAACCAGCTCCTTGTCCCACGGAATCAGCGAGCGCAGGTCGACCACGCCGACCGAGACGCCTTCTTCCTCCTCCAACGTGGCAGCAGCCTGGCGAGACTTCTCGACGGTCGCGCCCCAGGTGACTATCACCAGCTCGTCGCCGTCGCGGACCACCCGACCCTTCCCGAACGGGATCTGGAACTCCCGGGATGGGAACGGATCCCTGGTGTACGGCTGGCGAAGCAGGTGCTTGTGTTCCAAGAACATCACCGGGTCCTCAGCCTGCAACGCGGTGCGCAGCAGCCCGACCGCGTCGGCCGCCCTCGACGGCATGACGACGATCAACCCCGGGATGTGCGCAAAAATCGACTCCCCGCTCTGCGAGTGCCAGATCGCCCCGCCGGCCAGATACCCGCCGATCGGCACCCGCAAAACCATCGGGCAGTTGAACGCGCCGTTGGACCTCCACCGGATCGTTGCGGCCTCGGTCTTGATCTGCTGCATCGCGGTCCAGATGTAGTCGAAGAACTGCACCTCCGGGACCGGGCGAAGCCCTCGGAGGGCCTGCCCGACGGCGCGCCCGACGATGTTCGCCTCCGCCAGCGGAGTGTTGTAGCAACGGGCAAGACCGAACTCCCGCTGCAGCCCGAAGGTCGTCCCGAAGACCCCGCCCTTCCCCTCCACGTTCGCCAGTACCGCCTCGCGGGCGTCGGCGACGTCTTCACCGAAAACCCTTATCCGCTCGTCCTCAGCCATCTGTTCGCGAAGCGTTCGCCGGATCGCCTCCCCGAGCGCGACCACCTCGCCAGAGCCGTCGTCCGCACGTTCCGCCTCCGGAGGAACCACCGGCAGCTTCACCACCTGGTCGGTCACCGTCACCGGGTCCGGCCGGCGGGCGCCCAAGGCGTGCCGGGCGGCTGCGACCACGATCTGGCGCGCCTCCTCCTTCAACCCGGCCGCCTCCTCGGAGGTCATCATCCCGCCCTCGACGATGGCTTTCTCGAACAACAGCAGCGGGTCGTGCTCGGACTCGGTTGCCAGCTCGTCAGCAGAGCGGTACTTGCTCTGCGTATCCGCAGACGAATGGGAGTAAGGCCGGGTCACGGTGGCATGGATCAGCGCCGGCCCGACTCCGGCGCGCACCTCCGCCACGATCTCCGCGGCGCGGGAACGGACTTCGAAATAGTCGCGGCCGTCGAGCCGGTGTACCTGCAGCCCGCGAAAACCCCTCACCAGATCCGAAATCGGCGCCGGTGACTGGTCGGCCGATGGGACCGAGATCGCGTATCCGTTGTCGGCGACGACGAACAGCACGGGGAGGTGGAGGGTGCAGGCGGTGTTCAGGCTCTCCCAGAATTCGCCTTCGGATGTGGCGCCCTCGCCCAGCGAAACGTAGGTGAGCTCGTCGCCGTACGCGGTGCAGCCCGGCAGCTGTCTCCGGGAGATGTAGCGGGAAGCCTCGGCGCATCCGACCGCTGGGATGCACTGGCTTCCGGTGGCGCTCGACTCGGTCACCACGTTGAGGCTCTTGTACCCCCAGTGGCATGGCATCTGGCGGCCGCCGGAAGCGGGGTCGTCGGCGGACCCAACCGCCAGCTCCAGGATCTCCTCCGGGGTCACCCCGAGGGCCAACATCAACGCCCGGTCCCGGTAATACGGGAAAAACCAGTCGTACCCGGGGCGTAGGTAGCGGCCTAGACCGAGCAGCAGCGACTCGTGGCCTGCCCCCGAGATTTGGAAAAAAACCCGGCTCTGCTTCTGCAGAGCGATCTCCCTGTCGTCCAGGAATCGAGACACCCACGCAGCACGGAAGTCGTCTCGCACCTCCTCAACAGGCAGTCCCCGGAAGGTGGGTTCGCCAGGATCCGCCACCGGTCGAAGATGCGGCCTCCCGGGTTGCGACGACGAGCGGAGTGGAGCAGGCATATTTGCCCGCATGGTACGACCGCCACGGGGGTAGCGCGGGTTATCGGCGCTATCCCGGCTGGGTGACCATCAGCGCGAGGGCCACCACGAACAGCACGTCGGAGGCGATGCCGGACCACATCAAGACCCTGCCCGTCCGGGCCGGGTCTTGCCCCCGGCGAAGGCGCGCCTCGGCGGGCCGAACCCCTGCGAGCAGGACAGCCGTGGCGACGATCCAGACCGCCGAACCGCCCAGAACCCAGACATCCGTGAGATCGCTGCCGCGGTGCTTGACGAGCAACGCCGCCAACCCGACAAACGGGACGGGGATGATCAGCCATTCCGCGATACCGCGGGACGCGAAGTACCGGGCCGTCTCGCTCTCGTTCGCCTGGTGACGTGCCAGGGCCCCGTATACGCCGCTGATCGCCACCGCCCCGAACCCCACGACAGCGCAAACAACGTGCACGGCGACGAGCGCGTCGTAGGCACCAGTCGAAGAGGCGAGCACAGCCGCAGATCATTGCGCGCACTAGGTTCTGCGCGATGCGATGGGTCCTGGCCGCCTCCGCCTTGCTGGTAATGACCGCCGGGTGCTCGAGCTCTCACGGCGCCACATCTCCGGCGACGAGCGGCACCACCGCTTCGCCAGCGTCGACTGCGGCTCCGACCACATCGACGACGGCGTGGGCTCCCAGTGCCGCGCAGGCGACCCCGGATGCGGCGGCCGCGCGCGTCGTCTCTGCCTGGTCGTCGGGCAACAGGGTCACCGCTTTGTCAGTCGCTGCGCCCCAAGCGGTCGATGCGTTGTTCGCGCAGCCTTATCCAGGCGGTTACCTGCAAGCGAGGGGCTGCACGTCAGGGGCAAACCCGGCGACCTGCACCTACAGGAACACCCAGACAAACGGCATCTACGAGATCGGTGTCACGTCCAGCGCCGGCGGCTGGTACGTATCTTCGTTCACCCCGGAGACTTGACCAGAGCGGCGACCGCGCGTTCCCGGATGGCTTTGTAGTCGACTTTTCCGTTCGGGGCCCGACCTATCGAGTCGACCATGACGACGTACCGAGGCGCCTTGTAGCCGGCGAGGTGCCGGCGGACGGTGTCGATGAGTTCCGAGTCATCCGGCTTGCGTGCGCCGGGTTCGAACTCGACGACAGCGGTGACGACTTCCCCGAAGCGGTCGTCCGGCACGCCAACAACCACCGCGTCCGCCACCGCGTCATGGAGCTTGAGGGCTTCCTCGACTTCTTCGGGAAAGACCTTCTCCCCTCCCGTGTTTATGCACACCGATCCCCTCCCGAGCAGCTTCACCGAGCCGTCAGCGGCAACGCTGGCGAAGTCGCCGGGGATCGTCCATCGCTCTCCGTCGATGGTCCGGAAGGTCGCCGCGGTCTTGTCGCGATCCTTGTAGTAGCCGATCGGCCCTCGGCCCTTAAGAGCGACCAAGCCCTGTTCACCGCTTCCCGCCACTACGTCACGCCCATCCTCTGTGATGACCCGTGTGTTGGGTCCCAGCTGGAATCCGGCGGTGGAGGCGGTGGCACCGGCTTTCGAGCTCGAACGCGCCATGCCTATGGCCTCGGACGAGCCAAGGTTGTCGACCATGAGGAGCTTGGGTTGGTGGCGAAGGAGTCCCGCTTTGACCTCTTCGGACCAGATGACCCCGGAGCTGATCACCAACCACAGCGACGAGATGTCCCACCGGCCTGGGTTGGCGTCGAGCGCGGCGAGGATGGGCTTGGCGAACGCGTCGCCGACGATCGAAAGCTCGGTCACCCGCTCACGAGCGATGGTGTCGAGCAACTGCTCTGCGTCGAAATGACGCGACGTTGGCAGGACGATGCTGCCGGCGCTGTTCAGCACGGACATGGCTGTAAACAAGCCGGTCCCGTGCATGAGAGGCGGCCCGGGCAACAGCCGGGCGGGCGGGTGCTTCTGGGGAACGCCGAGGATCGCCCTGACGTCCTCCACCGTCCCTGACTCGGGGTACCTGACCTCACCGGTCCTGTTCAGAACGGCGAACAGGTCGTCTTGGCGCCACATAACCCCCTTCGGCATCCCTGTGGTGCCGCCGGTGTAGATGAGCACGAGATCGTCCCCGCTGCGACCCCACGGCCCCCGTAGGCGCTGGGGATCGACGAAGCGGGTCGCGGCATGCTCGTAGGGAGTGGCCCAGTCCGGGCACGCCGCAGTCCCGTCGTCCACCCACAACCAGGCCTTGATTCCCGAAAGCTCTGAACGGACGGCGTTGGCGCGCTCCACGAACGAGCCGTGGAAGACCACCACCTCAACGTCCGCGTTGTCCCAAAGGTACGACAGTTCGTCCTCGGTGTAGCGGTAGTTGGTGTTGACCGGGACCATCCCCGCTTTCAAGATCCCGAACAGGGATTCGAGGTACTCCGGTCCGTTGTAGAGGTACTGCGCGACCTTGGCCTGCTGACCGGACCCGGATTCGAGGAGCGAGGCGGCCACCCCATCCGCTCGCGCGTCGAATTCGCGCCAGCGGTAACTCCGGTCACCCTGGCTGATGGCAAGCCGCTCGGGATGAGTGTCGGCGACGGCCTCCCAAACGTCGGCGAAGTTCCAGTCCGAGCGCGGCGTCACCCCCGGGTGGCCCCGGGCAATATCTCCCAGGTCGATGGCTCGCCGACGTTCTCGCGGATGACACCGGCGTTGCGAAGATAGTTGAGGTGGGCGAGCGCCTCGCCCACTGCCGCGCGCCTCATGAAGCCCTGAATCTGATCCCAGGGCTTGTTCCAGGTCATCCTGCTGGCGATCCCCCACGTGGTGGTCACGCCCTCCCGGATCGCCGCGAACACCTCGTCGAAGCGGGCCTCGTGGTGTGCTTTCAGTTGGGCCACCCGGGCCGGAAGGTCGTGGAAGCGGTACTCGTGGGCGGGCAGAACCTCGTCGGTCTCGTAAGCGGCTACCCGGTCGAGCGAATTGAGGAAGTCACCCAGGGGGTTAGGCCCGGCTTGCGGGTGGAAGGAGATGTTCGGCGTGATGCGGGGAAGGACGTGGTCCCCCGACAGCATCAATCTGTTGCCCGCCTCGTAGAAGCACAAATGCCCCGGAGAGTGACCCGGGGTCCAGATCGCGGTGAGGTCCCAGCCGGGCACCTTTGGATGATCTCCGTCTTCCATGAGCACGTCCGGGGTGACCGCCCAGACGAAACCGCGCACCGGCATCGACGCCTGCTTGAGTGAGTCGATCTCCTCGGTGGGGGCTCCGTCGCGCCGTAGCATCGCCGCCATCTTCTCGATCAGCTCGCCGGGGTCGTCATAACGCTCCCCGATAAGAACGGCATCGGCTGGGTGCAGAGCCACCCAAGCCCCAGAAGCATCTCTGATGCGCCCGGCCAGCCCGTAGTGGTCAGGGTGAATATGGGTCACCAGCACCCCTTGCACGTCCCTGATGTCGAACCCGGCTTCGCCCAGACCGGCCACCAAGGTCTGGTAGGCGTCGTCGGTGTTCCACCCCGCGTCGATCAGAAAGGGCCCTTGTTCAGTCTCGAACGCGTACACGAGGACATACCGCAAGGGGTTGTTCGGGATCGGCACCGGGATGCTCCACAACCCGGGCCTGACCTTCTCGACTGGCGGAAGCGGGGCGTCGGAGGGTGCGCTGTCGGCCATCCAGACAGCTTGCCAGGACCGCCACCCGAATGCCCCATCCGGGCTCACTACGATTGGCGACCTCATGGCTGCCCCGACGCTCTCACCGGCGATAGACCGAGCCCGCTCGAAGCTGATCGACGACCAGGAGAGGCTCGACCCGGACGACCTGGCGGCCCTTGCCGACCTCGGCCCGGAGGACCTTCCGGCTCTGACCGATTTGGCCCACCAGACCCGCCTCACCTGGTGCGGCGACACCGTCGAGGTCGAGGGAATCCTCTCAGCCAAGACCGGCGGATGCCCGGAGGACTGCCACTTCTGCGCCCAGTCCTCCCGGTTCGACACCCCGGTTCTCGCCACGCCATTCCTCGACACCGATGAGGTGGTGCGCGCTGCAAAGGAGACGGCCGCGCTCGGAGCCTCGGAGTTCTGCATCGTGCTCGCTGTACGCGGACCGGACGAGCGCACCATGCAGAGGCTGCTGGATCTGGTTCCCGTCGTTCAGCGGGAGACCGGGCTCAACGTGGCCGTCTCAGCAGGCATACTCGACCGCCCTCAAGCCTTTCGGCTGGCCGCCGGGGGTGTCCACCGCTATAACCACAACCTGGAAACGGCCCGCTCGTTCTTCCCGGAGATCGTCAGCACTCACGCCTGGCAGGAGCGGTACGACACGTGCCTCCTCGTCAAGGAAGCCGGCATGGAGCTGTGCTGCGGTGTCCTGTTGGGGATGGGTGAGACCGATCTGCAACGGCTGGAGCTGATCGGCCAGCTCGCTTCACTTGAACCTGCCGAG
>CAZCCS010000012.1:0-18672 GCA_964497005.1 uncultured Acidimicrobiaceae bacterium
CCCCGAGGGCTGGGGGGAGGGGGGTGCATGCAGTAGGCACCGACGCTGTTGCATCGGTGCCTATCGACTGCTATGTAGCGTCTTTGTTGACGCGGGAGGGTTGTTACGTGCTAGTTCCCACGCCGCGCGGTCGTTGGGTGCGCGGTGGGGGGTGGGGGGTTACTCTGCCGAGATTCTAACCCTGATTGTTACTCACTTGATCCTTTCCGTTACGACCATCCATACCATGAACAGGATTGCTCCGACGATGATTGCGACGCCTATCCATGCGCCTAGCATTGCTCTACCCCGCAGTCGCAACCGATGCCCATATCGGTCGGCCGGCTGTCGCGCAGGCTGCGGCAGGTGGGCGCGTGAACCTTGCCATGCTCGCGCGTGCTAGTTATGCGCTTCCACGACTTCGCCATTTCGGGCGTGCGGTGCGCGCAGGTGTTGCAAACGTAGCTTCGCCCGCCGAAATCGTCGATGTACCAATCGGTGGCGGGGTACCCGCAGATTGGGCATGAAATGAGCCTGTGTGCTAGATCGTGTATCACCATGAGCCTCCGTTGATCGTTTGAAACGATTTTACAGGCCGTTGCAGCCATTGTCAAGCGCAATTTGTTCCTGCCCCGCTACAAACGCCCGCACCGTGCGAGTCCGTAGCCCTGTGATCTTGACTAGCTCGTCTATGTCGAAGATTTGCGCGGCTTGTCGTACGGCTATGCCGTACAATTCAGGTTTTAGCTGTTCGCGTTTGTAGCGGGCCGTGGCGGCTGTGAGGTTGTTTCGCATGTTGGCGCGTTCGGCGAATGTGCGTTGTGAGGTGTGGCAGCCTTCGCGCGGGCAGGGTAGGCGTTTGCCGCCGTAGCCGTAGTAGTAGCCGCGCCCTTTGCACCTGTTGCAGACTGTCATTTGCAGACTTCCTTTTCGTACCATGCTAGGGCTGTCTCCATATCGTCGCGGCGCGACTTTAGTTCGGCGTTTAGGTCAGCGTAAGCACGGTCAAAGCTCTCTGTTTCAAATTCGCCTATTACTGTTTCTTCGGCGGATTTGTACGCTTCCAGCAAATCGTCGAATACGTCTAGTGGGTGTGCCATTTGGCCGTCCTTAGTTAAGCAAGCGGCCCGCCCCACTTGCTGCGCTTGTTAGCGAACAGAGGTGGGGCGGGCCGTGGCCCTTCCTTGCTTGAGCTTGTTAGCTGCCGTTGCTCTCAGGCGTCTTCTCGTCGCCTTCCGGCTCGTCACGATCCTTGAGCGCCTGGCGGACGAGCGCCTGAACGATCTGCGCGCGCGACAGTTCGAACGCGACGCCCGTTTCCTTCTCGAACGCCTGCGCAAGGTTCTCGCCGACCTTGTCGATGAGTTCGCCGATTTCCTTCGGCAGCGATACGACAAAGCGCGCCTGCGCTTCGCTCGCTGTGTCGGTCTTGCCCTTCTTTTCCGCGGTCTCAGCCATTGTGCCTCCTGTAGTTGTTGACGGGCTGCTGTGCAAACTTATAGCAGGTTGTCAAGCCCGTTGCAACTTGCGCGCTAATGTTTCGTAAGTGGCCTACAGGAGGTTAGTGGCGCTGCGGGGCGGACGGGAGAGCTACTCACAGGCCCGCCCCGCAACGCTTTTCCGCAAATAGCGAGAGCGCCAGGCTGTCGGCCTGGCGCTCTCTTGACGCGCGTACTATGCTCCCTGCTCATGGTGAGTAAGCGAAGTGACCATAGCAAACGTGCGCCCGATGCCTAGGGTATCCGCAGTTTCAAGGATTGTCAAGCGTTACCCGCGCGTAGGGGGAGGGGTCTAAAGCTTGTTGCGCGCTCGCAAGCTTTCAGACAACCCGCTGTCAGATGACGACAGCAACACAACAGCTTGGCAAACGTCGTCAGGCGGAACCTTTGTTGAGCCTGTACAGCGCCCGTCGCTGCGCTCGCGAACAGTTACCCTAGAAATCTCCCTCTCGCGCGCTAACTACAAACTGCTAGAGGTGCTATATGACGATGTAGCTGCCTACGCTAGTAGGCTTATAGCTTCACATGTAACAGGCTTAGTCAAGTCCGCAGAACACAACGCGAAAGAAAAGAGTAAGCATGACAACGCAAGCTGAAAAGAAGACGTTGCGCGACGAACACCCCAACGCCTGGATTCCGTTGGAGGAAGGCGACAGGCTAGAGGGCACTGTCGTAGAAGTTACGCGCGCATGGTCTGATGCGCGTCACAAGGACGTCAACAGCACCGAAGACGGCTTTTACCCTCTCGTTAGGGTTCAGACGGCTGATGACGTTGTGTTGGCCTTCCACGCCTTTTCGGTTGTGTCGTTCAATCAGGTGATCGAGCATCAGCCGTTGCCGGGTGAAAAGATCATCGTCACGTTTCAGGGGTTGGGCAAGAAGAAGGATGCGAGTCGCAACGCGCCCAAGCTGTTTCATATCAGCATGCCCGACCGCGACCCGCGCGCTGCCGCGCAATCCATCTACGCTCGCTTCGGTGGCGGCACAAACCGCATCGAGCCTACTAACGGATCGGAGGTAACGCCTGAGGTAGACGACAGCGACCTGCCCTACTAGGTAACAAGGGGCTAACGATCTAGCAACTAGTCAGAGCGAGCGCCCGCCAGTTTCGTAGCCTGGCGGGCGCTCAACTAATGGTGAGGCGATATGGCTACCGCAACAGACAGCAAACGAAAACTTAGCGTAGCACAGCGCAGACGGCTAGACGATCTAGCGGAGAAGGTTGACAGCAGCGTAAGGGTTATCGGGTGGGACGATAAATACAAGGGGCCTGTAATTAGCTTTGACCACCGCAACATGATCGTGACGCGCGATGGCGGATTGTTTCCTGAGTAAATGGCCCTACGCGGCTATAAACCGTTGGGCGGGACTTCCCGCAAGTATCGCACGCCTGGCGGGAAGATCATCAGCCGCAGAGAGTATGACAACCGTCGCGCCAAACAAGCGGGCTTCAAAAACCGTTACGACCTTGAGCAATTTCGCACACAGGTCATTGGTAAATCACGCTGGCAAAACTGGCAGTACGACGTAAAGCAGCGCACAGGCAAGCTACCCACATGGCAGGATTACGCAGATGTTAGAGAAGTCAGAGAGCGCCGCGCCGCGCTACGGAAAAAGCATCCTGACCTTACGGGCCGCGATCTGGATGCGCGCGACCGTAAGCTGGTGGCGGCTAATGGGCCGCTTGCGCGTGTACTCGCTGCGTCAGGCCGTCGCCCGCTGTCTGGCCGACCCGTTGGGGATTCTTGATACCCCGAACTGGGGCATAAACATGTACCCGCACGTAAGACGCACACCCATACGCGAACACTTCTTGCGGTCGGGTAAGCCCAAGCGCAAGTTTGAGACAGAGCAGGAAGGCAAAGACTTTATCCGCATCCGGCAGATGGAAGCGCAAATGAAGGTGTATGAATGCGGGTTCTGTAAGGGTTGGCATCTGGCGACAAGGAAGTGATTATCATTAGCGTTCGTGTAAAGAAATATTCTGTAGTCGGTAAAGCGAAGCATCGGACGACGGGTAGAACCTAAGCCTGAAACCCGATACGACGTTATCTCGACCGTATACGGCAAGGCTTCCACGCATACAACGAAAGCGGCAGCCGATAGCGCCGCTAGCAAATTGCGGGAAAGGGAGCGGCGGCTAGCGAAGGCGAAGAAACGATGATCCGTCAACTACACCCCTACCAAATCCACGACCCACAGCGCGGATCGTTCATAATCAAAGACGAGCCTGCGAACAAGCGGCTACACGGCCAGCTGGTCTATATGGCACCGTGTCACACACGCGAAGGTGTAGCCGTGCCAGAACCTAACGCGCTTGAATTCGTAGTGTTACGGCACAGCAAGCTATGACTAGGCGCGCTGTCACCAATACAGCAAACAAGAGCGCGCACGGTTCTCTACGGGCGGTATGCCAGTGGCCTGGCTGCCACTATTGGGCAGTTCGTTGGATACGCATGGGTGAACGCATGTTCTTTGTTGCACTTTGTAGCGGGCATGTGGAACAGTTCCGATCTTTGTCGTTCGTCGCTGTTGAGGCTACAGATTTTCAACCGCGGCGCTTCAAGCATCGCTGTGTGGACAATGACTAAGTTCATCGCCATCGACGGCGAAGCCGACAACAAAGGCAACTACATTGTCATGTGTGACAGCGAAGGCCGTGTGCTACACAATCCCACAGGGATAACGAGCACCGAAGCCCTACAGTTTGTGCTGTCACTCCCGCGCCAGTGCGAGATAGTCTGCTACGGCCTGAACTATGACGCTAACCAATGGCTGAAAGACGTACCGCGTGCGAACCTTGAGCACCTAGCAGCGACTAATCGCTGTCGTTACAATGGTGACTACAAGCTAGAGTGGATTCCCTCCAAGATGTTCACCGTTACCGTGCCTAACAAGTCGGTTACGGTGTGCGAGGTGTTCGGGTTCTTCCAAACATCGTTTGTCAAGGCGTTGCAGCAATGGGGGTTTACTCCTCCCGCTGAGGTTGAAACGATGAAGGCCAAGCGCGGCACGTTCACACACAAAGAACTACAGCGCATCATCGCCTACTGTCAGGAAGAATGCCGGCTATTAGTACAAATGATGGAACGGCTAGAGGATGCTTGCAAGCAAGCTGAGTGTGTGCCGCGCCGTCGTTGGATTGGCGCTGGCAGCATCGCGTCTGCGCTGTTGACCTCCCACGCCGCGAAGTCGCATCATGCGTACGATGCCGACCTATTCGGCCAGGAGATTACAGACGAATACATTTTGCGCGCGTATTTCGGCGGGCGCGTCGAACTGTATCAACAGGGTTGGCAGGCTAACGCGGTTGCGCATGACATTCGCTCAGCGTACCCGTTTGCGGCTATGTCGCTGCCGTCGCTTGACGGCGCGCAGGTTGTACGCGCGAGGCGATGGCGAGAGCACCCGTTTGCACTGTGGCGGGTTACATGGGATACGCCGCAGGGCACGCAGGTAGGCCCGTTTCCCGTACGCCTGCCCGATGGTGCTATCTGTTACCCGCTAGGCGGTGAAGGCGTCTATCACGCTGCAGAGGTAGCAGCGGCGCTTGCGTGCGGGTATGCCGTAACAGTCCATGACGGAGTGATCATTGAGCCTAAGGCCTTGAATCAGCCGTTTTCATGGATAGCCGATGTTTACGCGCATCGCGCCCGCTTCAAAGCCGAAGGCAACTATGCGGAGAAGGCGCTAAAGCTTGGCCTAAACAGCATTTACGGCAAGTTTGCGCAGGGCTACGGTTTTGGTCGTAAGCCGCCGTTTCAGTCGTACTTTTGGGCGGGCTTCATTACGTCTGCTACACGCGCCAGAGCGTTGCGCCTACTCGCTAAGGCGTCTAATCCCGTAATGACTGCAACAGACGGCATTGTCTGTGAACGGTTTGCCGATACAGGATTTTACATGGGTCACGACGGCATCGGCTCGTGGGAGGCAACAGCGTATGACAAGATCGCAACAGTTCAGCCAGGCGTGTACATCGCCGAGAGGGATGGCGAAAGGCTTGTCAAGTCGCGCGGATTCTTCGCAAGGCACGTTGACTATGATGCGATGCTAGAACGCTTCACAACCGACCCGCTATCGTGCTACCACTTCAAAAGTCGCAGGTTCATTGGTCTAAAGGTTGCGCTACATCGCAAAGACTTCTCAGTGTGGCGGCAATGGATAGAAGAACGACGGTCTATCTCGTTTGAGATACAAAACAAGCAACGGGTTGAGCAAGACGGCAAAGTGTTGCTATACCCGATCACAGGCCCGTTTAGCTCGCTGGCGTACGTGCCGAAACAAAGCTTATACGACGATCCATCAGACGATGAGCTTGAGAACATGGTGCGCGATGATCAGCCCCATAGAGAGGTAGACTAACAAGAGAGGAGTAACAATGCCTGACGACACACAGCCGACCGAACCAGCGCAGCCGACAGAACAGCCGCCTGTCGAAGCTCCCGCATGGGCCAGCGAGCTAACACAAACGATCCGCGACCTACCCGGTAAGCTCAAGGCATCTATCAGCGATGATGACAAGTCCGGCATAGCCGAGGCTGTGCATGGACTGTTTGAGCGCAGCGGCGCGTTTGAGCGCGAAGCTGAACAGCAGCAACAGCAAAACGAGCAAACCACAGAGGTAACAACCGACCCGAATGCCGCGGAAGAAACAGCGCCTAAGAAAACTGGCCTTGCTGGCTTCGCGGCATGGTTTGAAGGGAGTAAGTAACAACATGCTAGACCCGATGCTAGAGGCATTGTTTCGCGGCACGGTGCTACCCGCAATGCAGGCGATGCCGTCAAAAGACTTAGAGGAAATTCGCGCGTTCTTGAACGTTGAAGTTGACAAGGAACTAGCGCGCAGGGCGTTGGAGGAGTAATGCCTACATTCGCTGAAGTGTCAACCCAAGGTGAACGCGAATTCTCACTGTCGTGTAGCGCGGGCTTCAATACGCTAAGGCTGCCCGATGGCGAGCAATACCCTGAGGTGTCTTACATTCGCGGTATCGTGATACCCGACCCGCCAGAGGGTATCAGGCGAATTGCTCTGCGCGACTGCAACGGCTGTCTTATCTACGGGCCGTTCACAGGCGATGAAGCCTTGACCCTGTCCCGCATCGACGGTAACGACGGGCTACACATTCCTGTCGAGATATCACCCGACGGGGCGGGCGCGCTAGCGAACATGAGCCCGATCTGTAGGTACTATCTGGATGTTGAGTGTGAGAGCAAATGCGTAATCGCTGGGCGCGTCGATGGGTGGTCGTTACCCGCCGAGCTACCGCAAATGCCTCCAAACCTGGGCACGTTACAGCTATGGTCTAAGTATGTTGTGAATGTGGCTGAACATGAGCCTATTAGATTTCCGCGCACAGGTAACTATATTCGCAGTCTGACGTTACTTGCAGACGATGATGGAGTGATACCCGTAAACGGGCGGCTGCATTTCGATCTGACCGTTAGGCCCGAACCGCTTGCGGAAGTCGCGCCAGGTGTATACCGCTACGACTTCGCCGAATGGTTGCCCACCCTTGTGATAACCGATCTATGGTTGCACGGCGAACACAAGGCCGGTACGGTCACCGTTATCACCAACGATGTAGCGATGCCCCATGCCAGGTAGCCGCCTAACAGACGAACAAGTCGCGCAGGCCGAACACCTGCTAGGCGAAGGCGTGCCCGTTGCAAAGGTCGCGGAAGCTGTGGGCACCACACCCCCAACGATCTACCGCCGCTTCATTCACAAGGGTGACCCGCGCCCTGGCGGTAACAAAACCACCGCGCGCAAGCCTGCAAAGAAAAAGGCGGCGGCAACAGACGAGCAGCTAGCAAACATGCTGACAAAGGCTGCCGTAGCGCCCGCGCTGCCAATGGGATTGTATTTCCGTTGTGAGTTCTGCGCGGAGCATTTTGTAAAAACAGGGCCGGGCGCTGCTGTCAAGCTTGTAGAAATGTCTCAAGACGAGCCTGCGTTACGTAGCGTGCTTGAATGGTGCTACCGCTACTATGCGCAGGCCGCATGGGCGGGCATTCTCGCAACATGGGCGGGCGTGCCCGTAGCGCACCACCTCGCGCCGGAATTCATCTACCGTTGGATACAGCTACCGCTAGGCCTGCCGCCGCGGGGTGTGCCAGAACACTCGCACGCGCCAGCGAACGATAACGCCGCGCCGCCTGTAACACCCTTCGCGGGCATGGATACCGAGAGCATCTTGCGCATGGCTGAGAGCTTTGGTATCAAGATAGACCTACCTGCCGACTTCCCACAAGATGCCACAGCCGCCGAGACAGACAGCGAAGCCCCCACAGTCGCCGAGCAAGCCGTCACAGCCGACCCCCCGGCCGATGAGGCTGCGGCGGCTGAGGCCGATACGCACACCGACTAGCGAGCGCCTAGACGGGCGCGAAATCGTCATACCGCGTAGCGGTGGTATGAGCGTACGCATGCCCGACGCGCGCCCATGGTCGGACGTGTACGACTACCTAGGGCGCAACTGGCGCGTAGGCCAGCACATGACGCTAGTCGGCACCCCTGGCAGCGGAAAGACAACATTCGCGCGAGAGGCGTTACTGTTGCGCGATTGGGTAGTCGTTTTCGCAACAAAAATACGCGACAAGGATCTATACGACGAATTTCGCAGACACGGCTACGTCGTCAAAACGTCATGGTCACCGTTCGACACTGACGACCCGCGCGTCATCTTCGCACCGCCGCTACCCTCCCCCACAAAAGAAGGCAGAGCAGCGCAGGCGGCAGCGTTTAGCAAAGTGCTCGTCGAGCTATTCCAGCTACAGCACGGTAACTGGACTGTGTATATGGACGAAATTCGCTACCTAACCGACAACCTGAAACTAGGCACGGAGATTGAGACTTTGTATCTACAGGGCCGCGCGTTGGGCGTAACGCTTGTAGCTGCTACACAGCGGCCTAGGCAGGTACCGCGCGAAGTCTTTGCTGCGGCTGACTGGTTTGGATTCTGGCGCATACCAAACGCAGAGGATCGTGCAAGCGCAGCGGATTTGGTGGGCGGCCAGGCAATGTTGGCACGCGAAGCAATGAAGGAACTACCTAGGCACGAAATGTTGCTTGTAAACGCCACGCGCGATGATGCGATGCGTACAAAGGTGTACACAGGCTGAAACAGCCTGGCCTTGACAGGCCCCACCCCCGCGCGTAAACCTCCGCAGCGTGACCCTCACCACAGACGAGCTTCGCGCCCTGGCAGCCGCTCTCCCCCCATCAGAGCGGCTAGCAGCATCAGAGGTAGCGGACGTACTCTCGTCAGTCGTCGCCGTTATCAAGCACGGCCCGGCAATCCTTGCTGCCGCCAAGGAAGGCGGCGACAAGGTTTACGAATTTTTCCACAACGTAATCGCCGAGCAGGCAGCCGCAGCCGGACACCCCGCGCCAGAGCGCGGGCAGATTGCACAGACTGCCCCGCCTGCAACGCCTGTTGCAGCACAGACGATCGATTACGATCAGCTTGCAGCCGCGATTGTGCGCCAGCAGAACGCCGCGCAGGCCGCGCAGGCTGCAACAACCGAGAAGCCTGCAACAGACGGCGCGCCCGCTGCGACAGAGACAGCGCCCGCGTCGCACGGCGGATGGTTCGGTAACTAATGCTCGCTGTCGGCTTCATTTGGTCGCTGTCAATGACCTTTCTCGCGCTGACAGTGTTTACACTTGTCGCGTATGCGTTTCCTGACTCGCTAATCGGTCGCACTTTCGCAATCGTCAAGTAAGGACTAGTTACTAATGGCAACGCTAATGGCAGCAGGCGCGCAGCATCAGGCACAGCAGCCGCATAAGGGCCAGCCTGCAACGCCTAAGCCGTTCGCGCAAGCATCCAAGAACGGAACGCGCCTTGTCGGTAACTTTGTGCCCGTTGTGTCGGCAGCGCCCGCCGCAATCGGGCCTACCGCACTAGCCGCATCAGGCGGGTATATCAAGCGTTACATTCTCGAAACGATTATGTCGGGTGGTGGCGGCACCACCCCGGGCGTGTTGCAGGCCGATGCGCCATGGAACTATTACGCGCTCGTCACCCTGACAGAACCGAACAACAACCCGGTACTAAACCTGACGGGTTACAACCTGTACCTGGCTGACATTTACGGCGGGTACGCAATGGGTGAGAACCCGGCAAACGACCCTGATTACACAGTCGGTTCGCCTGTCGGTAACCTCGCCGTTTGGCCTTACATTCCGATTGAGCTAGACCCGACAGGTTTGGGCGCGCTCTCGGACTTGTCGTCTTCATCGGGCTATCAGCTTTACTTGCTGCCGAACCCGCAGGGCACTGTGTACTCGACAGTGCCGTCACCTGTGCCGACAGTCGCTACAAATGTGTACGCTGACTTTTGGACTCTGCCTGACAGACAAGATGGTGAAGGTAATCCGCAGGCGATTGTGCCGCCGCGTGCTGGCACAATCCAAATGTGGAACCAGATTATGAACATCGTTCTGTCTGCGGGTGGCGGGTCGCAGGAGTATCAGCTAAACCGCATGGGTAACCGTATTCGCTCTCTCGGAATTGTCACACGATCCGCGGGCGTGCGTTCGGATGCGGTCTTTCCGTCACCCGCGCGCGTTGAGTGGGACGATATTATTCTTCACAACGTTTCGCCTCAGATCGTGCGCAAGCGCATGTACGAAAAGGCGCTGTCACAGGCCGCGCGCCCGACAGGTGTATTCTTCCTGTTCTTCAACGAAGGCATTACACGGTTCGTTGGAGGTAACGGCGCGTCAAGCTGGCTGCCAACCGTCGTTGATACTCGCTTCGCTCTCTCGGGCCAGTTCCCCTCCGCGACAACCCCCACACTTGACTATGTTGTCAACGACGTTTCTTACGCGCCTTTGGGTGCGGTCGAGCGGACAACCGTTGGGCCTGGCGGGCCGGGCTTCCACCCGACCGCGCAGCTACACGGTGGTTCGGGTGGCGGTAACTAATGGCGACGGTTGCTAACTTCTTTTGGTTCCTCGGCGTTATCGCGCTGCTAAGTGTCGCGCTGCGGCCAGGGTCGCAGACGACGGGCGCGCTCAACGCAACGTCGAACCTTGTTAGCTCGTCAATCAAGGCCGCAAAGTCGTGAACCCTTTTCAGAACATTGACGTTGCGCCGCACGGAATCCTGGCATTCGCCGCACTCGCACTAATCATCGTGCTGGCAATTCACATGCTAGGTTTTCGCATCGTTGGCGCTGTGAAGGTCGGGTGACGAATGTTCGTTCTGTGGGCATTCTTGCTTGGCATCGCGCTTTATGAACTGTACCTGAAAGGTGCTACGGGTACCTTCTAATGGTCAAGGTCATCATTAGTCTACTTCTCGGCGTTCTCGCCGCGCTGCTGTTCGCAAAGTTTCGCGGGAAGTAGGCCGACAGCGATGCAGGGCGCTAGCATGCCGCTCGCATTCGGTGCCCTTGTAGCCGGTGCCATCGTAATTGACTACGGTGTCAAAAGCATCAGACCCGCGTTCGCTGGCACAACGGGAAACAGCGGCCCGCCAATGGGTAAGTCTGTTGGCGGGTTTCCCGTCAGTGTCAACCCGCTACCTGGCGCGACAGGCTCTCGGCTCGATCAAGGCATCGACGCAACGGGCCATGACTTCCCGTCGCCGTGGCACGGTATCGTGGAGTATGCAACCGCGCACGACCCTGGGTGGGCCGGGGGCGGGTACGTCGCCGTGCGTTCTAGTGAGAATCCCGATAAGGTCTACTACCTTGCGGAGGGTGTCATACCAATTGTCAAAAAGGGTGACACTGTGAACGCTGGGCAAAAGCTTGCTTACCCTGTTGCTAACCCGTACAACGGGATTATTGGCAACGTTGAAGCGGGGCTAGCTAACCCGCACAACGTTCGGCAGCCGCTCGCGCAAGTCGTTAGCGACGCTAAGGGCATGGTTGAAGGCTTTTACGGTTGGCTTGAGGCGTTGGGCGGGCCTAAGGCAACGTCAACAGCGATGGCGGGCCGCGCATGACCGAAGTAGGTCATTTCAAGGGAATGTCACAGAAATGAAAGCTACACTCGCATTCGGCGCGCTACTCGCTGGCGCTGTGATCATTGACTACGGTGTGAAGAACGTAAAGGGCGCGTTCGCTAGTGGTGGTTCTACAACGTCCGCCCCTGGCCCTTACTCCCTTCCGGGGGCGGGCGCTGTAGATTCATCCGCGAAATTGAACGCTAATCAAGCGGCGTTTGCGAAAAGACTCAACGCAAACACAGGGCTAGACCCCAAAGTAATCAGCGCATGGATACTCAACGAAGAACCCGCATCAGCATCGCACGCGCCCAATGGTGCTAACAATTGGCTGAACATCGGCGCTTTTGACAATGGCGGTTGGGCGTACGGTGGCGCGTCAGTGTGGGACGATCCGACAAAGGCGGCGGACGCTACCGCTTCTTTCATTCTCGGACATCCTGTCAACGGTGTGCGCCCGCCCGCTTACGGGTCGCAGTCGATCCGCAATATCATCAAGTCTGTTGGCAAGGGTGTCAAGGCGCAGGCGGCTGCTATCGCGGGTAGCGATTGGGCTAGCAGCCATTACGCGGGCGGGCCGATAGGACAGCTTGCTAATGGGTAAGAGAGGCTATACAGCGTTGCTTACGGCGGCAATGATCATTGCGGGAATCCGCATGTGGAATCAGCTACGCGGTAAGACAAAAACGCCGTTCAGAGAATGGGCCGTAGGTTGGGGGGCGCTGTTTTTCATGCTGTCGTTGCTGTCTGAGATTGCGCCTGGCGCTGCGGGATCGTTCGCGCTAATGATTGCCTTTACCGACTTCCTAGTGAATGGTGTTTCGCTAACCACCGATATCAGCAAGGTGGTTACAGGCGCGGAAAAGGGCAACACGTTTGTGGAACAGCCCTTTGCGGCAGCCGCTACTAACGGTAAGGTTCCTGCACATGCCTAGACTCAGGTTCCTACCCGACAGGCAGCGACCCAAGCCGACCGACCAATATCGGGAGTACGGCGGGCGCGCTGAGGCTGACGGCCTGGCTACGTTCAGTCCCGACCACCCTAGTAACTATGTTGACATTTCGCTAGGGACTCCCGATCAGCAATTCGCCGCGCTTGTCTCGATCATCGAAAACGCCGATGCTGCTAACCCGGCGCCGAACACGCATACACCCCCCTTCGGCGAGCCGATCGATGAAAGCGAATACATTTCAGAGGCGTTGCAACAGGAGGAATACCTGTTAGCGCCTGACCTGGAAGCCGTGGCGAATGTTGACCTTGACTCTGTTATCAGCGACGCCTACACGGCCGAAATACCTGAGTGGGACTGGGAAAACGACGATCAGTATTTCGGTTTGGGCGTGCCGCCAGGCGTACCCAACTACGGTCAGCCATTTGAAACGGGCCACACACAGATTACCCTTCCTAACCCTACGATTGAGTACGGCGGGTTTGCATGGTCGGGTAAGCCTGTTGCGCGAGTCGCGCGGCATGAAAACAATTTCCCTGGCTACTCTGCGGGCGTAAGCCGTCGTCACAACATGCCGCCAGTGCTCAAGTTTGAGCGCCAGGCGTGGATGCGGACACAGCAGACGCGCGACCTGTTGCTAGCCGAAATTCAGCGGCGCGGCATTCACAACGTCGTCATAGCCGACGTGCCGTCACAGTCCTACACCGAACAGGTACAAATGGTAGACCCTGCCGTAATGACACCCGAATATGACATTGGCGAAGCGGGGGTGCTGCCCTGATGCCTAAGCTTTCACACAAGCAGCTGATGATCGGTGGCGCTGTTCTCGCAGGCCTGTTGCTGTTTTTGTATCTGCGCTCGCGCTCTAGCAGCGCGGCAGCCCCACAGCCGACCGACACAACGGGCACAACGAGCAGCGCGCCAGGCTACAGCCCTAGCAGCGGTGGCGGCAGCGAAGGCGACATTGCAAACTTGCACGCCGATCAAATGGCAGCGGCAGCGCAGGAGGCCAGCGACGTTAGCGGCCTGAACGCGCAACTTGGCGGGCTTAGTGCCGAACTGTCAGCTATTCCGCAAGGCCCCGCTGGCCCTGCTGGCCCTGCTGGCCCCGCTGGCGCTAAGGGTCGCGCGGGTAAGGATGCGAAAGTAAAGCACAAAAAGGTGGGCGTAAAGCATAAGCATGTCCCCGCGCCGCATGTAAACCAGCACCACCCGGCCGGTACGTCAAGGGGTGCTGTAGCGCCACGCTCGCACAGTAACAATCCCGCCCACCATCATCCTTCGGTTACACACACTCCCCCCGCTGTGGCGCCGCGCGGCTTTCCGCCTGCGGGTAGTCATGTGATCACACCCCCGCCGCGTAAGCCAGCGGCTAAGCCTCCTGCTAGAAAGCGGCGCTAATGCCAAGCATTGGTTACAAAGACTTGCTACGCCTGATGCAGGGCCGTCATAGGCATGTGCCGATGCCGCATGTAAACCAGCACCACCCGCGCGGGCATGCCGGTAGCGCCGTAGCGCCAAGCCATCATGCGCCGCTGACGCACAGGCCTGCCGTGCCGCGCTCGATGCGCAAGGGCGGGCGCTAATGGCTGTCGAAGGTCTAGGGGGTGGCAGTAAGGGTGTCGCGTTTCTTGTAAGCGCAGGCGTCATGTACGAAATTATCGCTGCCGCATGCTCTAGCCCACAGACTACAGAGCTAAACGCAAACGCTCGCGCGGAAACACTGATGAAATGGGTGTACATCGGGCTAGGCCAGGGCGCGCTGTTTATGGTGCTAGCAGCGTTGTATGACCGTAAGCAGGCCGTGCCGATCTTGACGGGTGGCACGCTGGCGGCAGTTCTGCTTTACGCGCAATACGTACACGCGCGCGACGCGGGGCTAGGCAGCCAGCTACCCGGCACGGAGCAATACTAGTGAGTGCGTCGCGCATAGCAGGATGGGTTGCGGTAATCGCACTCGCCGTTCATATCTTCCTGTCGATGGCTAGCTGATGGCTTACCAAGTAGGTAACTCACGAAAGAACGTCACATGAGTTACGACACTATCGGAAAGTACACGCGCGGCGTATGGCTGATACGCGCAGGCGACGGCCAGGGCGCTGTTGTAGACCGCAACCACCTGCCAAAAGAAGGCACGGGCTTTGAGTACTACTGGCTAGGCAGTAACCGTAATCAGGCGAACAGTCGCATCCTTGACGCTGTAAGCAAGCTCAAGGTGAACACAGCGCCGGGTTACAGTCTTGACACTGGCGCGGCGTTCTCGCACGGTTACGTTGACCTGCAACACCCTGGCGCTGGCCTGGCGGGCCTTGTCGAAGGATTGCTACACGCTGGCGCGCTCGCGCCCGCGCTGACGCCTTCCGGCGCGGCGCTTGAAGGGGGTGCAGGGGCGGGCGCTGCCGCTGGCGCTGAGGGCGCGGCAGGCGCGGGCCTAGGCGGCGCTGTCAAGAAGGCCGTTGCGGGCGCGGCAGCCGCAACCGCGTTAGGCACGACACTAAACGCAGACTTTTTGAAAGTGTTGGGCAGCCTTACATTTTGGAAGGGCATCGGGCTTGTGTTGGCGGGCGCTGTGATCTTGATTTTCGCGGGCATCGAATTCAAAGGCATGGCGCGCGTGTAATGGGGTGGCGCAATCACCTTTCAGATCTAATCCATGCCGCCTTAGTGGCATTCATCGTCATTTCCGCTACCACCTATGCAATTGTGACTAACGATCATTCGTCCAACATTTGGATTGTGTACGGTTCGGCTGTCGCGTTCGCCGCGGGCCGCGCAGGCGTAGCCGTGGCGCGACACACGGGAACCCGGGTGGGGGATAATGTCAGCGGTTGAGCATGTGCTACACATTCTGCGCATGCCCGTTGATATCGGTACGGCTTACGCGCCGATCACTCATTTTGAATTCGCTGTGCTGCTAATTATGATCGTGCTAACAGGATTCTTCTCGCTGATGGGAGTGCGCAAATGGGTAAGCTAGTACTGCCGCGCGGCTATGATCCTAACCCGCCTAGCGTAAGCTCGCATCGCGGAATCACGCTACCCGTTAGCGTCTTCGACAAGGCGCGGCTAATGGACTCGCTACGGCGCGGCCTAATCGACGGCCTGCCGCCAATGGACGACCCGACCGACGACCTGCTAATCGCCACGGTTGTAGACAACGGCATGCCCCTATGGTCAGCAGACCAAATGCGGCACAATCCCGCGCTACGCTTACAGTACTATCTCTTTTGGATGGACGTACGCGACGCTGCCAAAGGTGACGCTGAGGCTAAGGGCCGCGTTGACGGGGCGCGAGAGGCATGGGCGCAAATGCGCAAGGATGAACTGATATCGGATATTCCAAATCACACAATTGGATTGTGGGAGAGGTGAGCAAATGTTCATAATGTATGACAGCGTAGATATTTCGCAAATTCCTAACGGGCCGCACGCCATCGCCTACTACATCGACGGGCACGAAGGCGTGCACACGCATGAACAAATGCGCGCCAGATTTCCGCACGCAAGGCTGCTCCCCATTAGCACAGGCTCGCGCGTGGTCACTGAGTGTTACGACATAGAGAACGGCGACTATCTGCCAGGCGAAGCGGGCGAGCTATTCCACATTGCGCGCAACGGCGGTATCAGCCGGCCATGTATGTACGCCGATCTGTCAAACATGCCTGCCGTAAAGGCGTCGCTAGAGCGCGCGGGCGCAACGCCCGCCGATGTACGGCTGTGGGTTGCCTACTACAACGGGCAGCATGATCTACCCACCGGTTACGATGCTCACCAATTCACCAACCGCGCGCTAGGACGCAACCTGGACGAGTCCATTTGTGCTGACACGTTCTTTGAACCGGCGAAGCCGACTGTTCATGTGCCGCAGGATATCGCACGCGTTATCGTCGCCTACGATGTTGACGAAAAGAAATGGTCATTTGAGCGTGACCCGCTGGCAACCCCAAAAGATGTAACCTAGACCTATGCATCCGCACGCTACGCGCAATCCGCCACCGCCGCAGGACGTAAACGACATCAACATCGCTGCTGGCGGAATCCTCTACAAACTCGACGAAATCGTACAGCTACAACGCGATCTCGTACTAGCGTCAGAGCAAGAACCCGACTTTGATCAGACATTCGTAGTCGGCGGCGGCGCACTGGCTAGCAGCGACTCGCTACGCGCATTCGGGTCAGTGCTCTCACCTGGCGCCGTAGCGCTAATTGCGGGAACCCCAAACTTTGTACCCGGACAACAGTACAACCTAAAAATCACGTCATGGTCGACAGAAGCCGCCGGGACAAACCCACAAAACATGGCCGTGCGCAACCCCAACGGGCCTGTAACCATACAGGGCCTACCATCGACCAGCACGCCAACCGTAACATACGTTGACGGGTACACGCCACCCGCAGGTCAGGCGGCGGCAGCCTTCCAAGTCGTAACAACCGGCGCGGGCACGGCAGGAACAACCTATTTCGCCATCATCGAAGCGACACCGGTCGGCCCGCCGCCAGCAGCGTCCGCAGCAATCCCATTCGGCCTACCGCGCACACTACGGCACGTAGAAATCACACTATCTGTAACGGCGCCCACCGAAATTGCGCTCATGCCAGGAAACCTAACGCTCGCGCAAGCATCGGGGCAACACGGACACTCTCTAGGCAGTAGCGGGCAATCAAACGCAATCTGTACAACGGGCGGCGGTACGGTAACAGCCCGCGACTACCTAGATCAATCCGGCTTTATGACAGTCTACTTCCCCAATGGCGTGAATGGCGCGTATGCCAACATTCGCGTGCGCTCCCTAGACGCCACACAGCAACGGCCGCAGCGGACGTAGCATGCCCAACGTCGCTATCAACAACATAACGGCGCCCGACAACTACACGCAACAGTCAACAATTGACCCTGGCCGGAAAATCGATTACCTAACACTGATCGTTGCTAATCAGGGAATTTTCTTCACGCTCAAGGAATACACCCCACCGCAGGAAGCGCGAGCCGGTTACGACACGGCAGAAGTTTACATGCCGCCAGGATCGCGCACTATCGACAGAGACACGCTCTGCGGCATCAAAGTACGCGCAGCCATCGCCGCCGGCAGCCTCCCCGCAGGTAGCTCGCAGGCTGTTGTGACGGTAGAAGCCGTATTGGGGTAGCTTGGACCCTCTCGCCCGGATCGCGGCGCTAGAAGCCCGCCTGGCGCGCGTCGAGGCCCGCACAGCCAGACGCTCCGAGGCGCTACAGGCCAACTACCTCACCATAGACCCGGTAACAAAGGTAATCGGTGCTACGTTTACCGGGCTTATAAACGCACTAGGGCTAATCCTCCCGGCCGGTAGCGGCGCCGCACCGCCAACCACAAACCGCATAATCTGGCAACGCGCATCAGACGGAGCAGCAATTGCCGATCTATTTGGATACTCGTCCGGAGGTATAGAAGAACTAGACGTAAATAGTTACTCCGGCCACCTTGGAGATATCGCCGTATCAAGATTGGTAGCTAAGGACTTTCAAGGAAACCGAGGTTACATCGGTATCAATAAGGGGGACTCCACAAACCGAAATGATCAGGCTTACATCCTTTTCGAGGGCACCAACCCGAGTCAGTCCGTAATCATTTTCGATAGAACGGGAGCCTCAGATTTCCTGCAATCACGATCAGCACAAAGCGGGAAGATTTCTTACGGCACGGTAGACCCGTCAGGTAACATTACAAGCGGGACCGGTGACTTTGCGATAACGCATCCGAGCGCGGGACACTATACGCTGACCGTGCCAGGTGCAACAAATGTAATAGCGGCCGTCGCATCGGCTGTCGTTGTGGGAACTGCCAATATAGGTAATCCGAATAGCTATCTATCATCCCCTGCCGGGTTCAATCTACTCACATTGAATTCTACTAACGGCGTGGCCGCAGATCAATGGTGGAGTTTCTTTATGGCAACGTCCTAACCCCGCGACACCGCCTTGACAATCTTGCTACGCTTGCTACAATCAGCATCATGAAAACACTAGCCGCAACACTACTAGCAGGTATCGCACCACATGCAGCGCAGCACCGCGAAACTCAAGCATGGCCCTACCGACAGCCACACGTCGTAAGCTGTAAGGCCATCCGACACGCAGTCGAACGCTGCCGCTACGTCGTACCATTCGACGGTTTCCACGTAACCGGCTACGTCGATGTCTTTAGGCGGCACGGTAAGGTGATAGTCCACGATGCAGGGCCAACGTACCTAGAGAACTAGCACGTAACAACCCTCCCGCGTCAACAAAGACGCTACATAGCAGTCGAT